>CAZEOC010000475.1:0-3185 GCA_964513525.1 uncultured Saprospiraceae bacterium
TTACGAATTATTAAAGTAAATTCTTATTTAATTAACTCAAAAAATAGTAAAGCTATTTTTAAGACTCAGTGTATCTCTGTGATGAAAAACACTAAGTCGTTTGGTAGATTTTTTTTATCGAGTAAAAACAAACTCTTTTTCAGAAGATAAATCACTATTGAAATAATAACCATCATAATCAAAAGCTTTTAAATCTTCTGGATTAGTCAGGCGATTCTTTATAGCGAAATTACACATCATTCCTCTTGCCTTTTTTGCAAAAAATGCAACAATTTTGAACTGACCATTTTTATCTTCTTTAAATTCAATATTATATAAATCGGCAGTAAGATTTTTTGTCTTTACAGATTTAAAATATTCCTTTGAAGCTAAATTGACAACAGCTTTTTGCTCTAAATTAGAAAGGTCTTCATTGATTAATTCTGTGATTTTATTCTCCCAAAATTCATAAAGATTTTTTCCTTTTTCATTAGCTAATCTTGTTCCCATTTCTAAACGATAAGCTTGCATTAAGTCTAATGGTTTCAAAATACCATACAAACCGGACAAAATTCGTAAATGTGCTTGAGCAAAGTCCAAATCATCGTTTGAAAATGTATTAGCTTCCATTCCTTTGTAAACATCACCTGTAAATGCTAATGCAGCTTGTTTTGCATTATTCATATCAAAAGGTGTTTCAAAAGTTTGGTAACGGTCTACATTTAGATTAGCAATTTTTTCACTAACCTTCATCAATTTTTGAATATCTGTAGCTGTTTTTTGGCGTAAATTTTTGATTAACGTTTCGCTATCCGCCAATAATCTTGGTGTAGAATGAGTCGTAATATTAGTTTCAGAAAAGTCTAAAGATTTCGCTGGAGAAATTAGTAATAACATATTTTTTAATTAGGAATTAGTAGTAAGGAATTAGGAATAGTAAATAAAATATTCCTAATTCCTAATTTCTCATTACTAACTAATAAGAATGGTTTTTGACCGTATTTACAAATGCTTTTACACCCACTAAAGGTGTATCAGGATAAACACCGTGACCTAAATTAACGATGTGTTTTGAACCAAACATATTAATCATCTTAATTGTTTCAGCTTCAATTTTTTCTGGAGCAGAATATAACATACAAGGGTCAAGATTACCTTGTAAAACCTTACTTCCTCCAATTAATTGTCGAGTCTGAATTGGATTCATATTCCAATCCACACCGATTACTTGACAATTCATTGTCGCCAATTCTGTTCTGATATAATAAGCACCTTTTGCAAAAACAGTTTTTGGAACTTCATCAATTGCATCACAAATTTGAGCGATATATGGGAAAGCAAATTCCATATATTGGTCTTTAGTTAAAATTCCAGCCCAAGAATCAAAAATCTGAATTAAATCTACACCAGCTTTAATTTTACCTTTTAAATAAGCAATCGTTGATGTTGTGATTTTTTGTAATAATTGATGCGCTAATTTCGGTTCTGTATAAAGGAATTTCTTCGCTTTAGAGAAAGTTTTACTTCCTGAACCTTCAATCATATAAGATAATATCGTAAAAGGTGCACCTGAAAAACCAATCAAAGGCACTCTATTATTCAACTCTTTTTTAGTTAATGCAACAGCATCATAAACATATTGTAATTCTGCCGCAGCAGCTTCACTTTCTATTAATTTTTCAATATCAGATTTTGTCTGAATTGTACTCGGAAACCAAGGACCTTTTCCCTTTATCATTTCGTAAGTTAAACCCATAGCTTCAGGAATAACTAAAATATCGGAAAAGATAATCGCAGCATCAACATCTAACTCATCAATAGGTTGAATTGTTACCTCAGCCGCCAAAGCTGGAGTTTCTACCAATTCCTTAAAACCAGATAATTTTGCTCTTAAAGCTCGATATTGTGGCAATATTCTACCTGCTTGACGCATCAACCATACTGGAGGACGCTCAACTTCTTCACCTCTTGCTGTTCTTAAAAATAAATCATTCTTTAACATGCCACAAAAGTACATCAAATTTACTTTTTTGATAAATAGAAAAATGTATTTTATATAGATTGAAGATAATATGACTTTTGATTGAAATATGAGGTGATTTTGTACCAAAATACCTCAAAATGAGAAAAACAAATTTCCTTAATACCTTAAAATCACACAATTAGGGACTAAAATAAGCTAATGGTAGACATTCATTTTTTTACAAAAAATAAACTTATTTACTTAGCCTTATCATCTGACTCAGTTTCAAGACTTGAAACTATGAGAATATGATTATTTTTTGGAGATTTTGCCTATTCGATTACCTCGAATAGGCATTTTTTATTTAATCTTTATTTGAATATTATAGGTGTCAAATATAAATGGTTTGCCTTGTTTATTTGGATATTCGTATTGAATTTTCGATAATAAAATCACATCTCCTTCCCTTAGATTAATAAAAGCGACAATAGTTTCCATATAGTATTCATAATGGTCTATTTTATTAATTACTTCTTGATGTATTATTTTGGAATTTCGTTCAATAAGAATTGAAAAACTGGAGAGATTCATCGGCGTTTCATAAAACTTATGATGAACCATCATATATAATCTTGAACTCATAAACTCATTATAAGTCAGATGTAAAACCTCATGTTTTTCAGATGCAAATGGTGCTAAGGTTGGTACACAATTCATATATTTAATAACACATCGTTTACGAGCAAAAGTAATCGTATCTCCTTTATGAATTTTATTAAAATAAATCATTCCAATTCCTTTTCGATACGGAGTATAATTCCAAGTACAATTCAAGCTTTTCCGAGAGACTTCTCCATTATCCGTTGTTAAAAAGAAATCATCACAATCCATTCCTTCTACCATTGCAACTATATGATTGTATGTGGATAGTTTTGCAGCATAGCCGTTAATGTCATCTTTATATTGTATATCGAAAGCAACAACTTGAGCAATCGTTGACATTGGTATTAAAAAGAATAAAAACAGAAAACTTTTCATAATTGTATATTTTGTATACAGAAGATGTGTGAATGAATTAGAATGGCGTATAGAAATAAATAATAATGGAAAGTGAATAACTTTATCAGCTATTACAAAACTAAAAAACCGCTATAAATACATGATTTATAGCGGTTTATATTTTATTTAGCGTCCCCACAAGGACTTGAACCTTGGACCCTCTGATTAACAGTCAGATGCTCTA
>CAZEOC010000476.1:0-1483 GCA_964513525.1 uncultured Saprospiraceae bacterium
GCTTGGCTTTCTTACCTTCGCGCTGCATTTGGCGAACAGTGTGACCGCCCGTTTCCATTCGGCGGAACATGCGCGTCAAGACCATGCCTTCTTCGAACGCGGCTTTATCAAGGTCACCTGTGCGGCCTTCGAGCATACGCAGATCTGCGCCCGCTAAGAAGGCATTGTCACGGCCGGAGCAAATCACAGCGCCTTTGACGGCGTCATCATTAATGAGGCGGTCTACGAAATGCGGGAATTCCGAAATCAGATTTTCGTCCCACACATTCATGCCTTGGTCTGGCACGTTAATTGTCATCAACAGGACGCCATCCGCATCCAGATCGAGTGTAAATGTTTTATAGTCACTCATAATATTGTGCTTTCTGTCTTCTCTAGTCGTTTCTGACTTAAACGCGTTCAATGATTGTGGCTGTGCCCATGCCGCCGCCAATACAGAGCGTGACGAGGGATGTTTCTTTATCAGAGCGTTCAAGCTCATCCACCATCGTACCGAGGATCATCGCGCCTGTTGCGCCGAGGGGGTGACCCATAGCAATCGCGCCGCCATTCACATTGATATCTTTGTGGTCAATGTCGAGGGCTTGCATGAAGCGCAAAACAACTGCCGCGAAAGCTTCGTTCAACTCGTAAATGTCAATGTCAGACACTTCCATACCCGCGCGTTTTAGCGCTTTCTTGGCCGCAAATTCTGGACCAGTCAGCATGATCGTTGGTTCTGAGCCAATAGACGCCATGGATTTAATCCGCGCGCGAGGTTTAAGGCCGAGGCGTTCGCCGATCTCTTTATTGCCAATCAAAAGACCCGCCGCGCCGTCAACGATACCAGAGGAGTTACCCGCATGGTGGACGTGATTAATATTCTCGATCTCAGGGTATTTTTGCTGTGCCACGCCATTAAACCCAAAATTCTCGCCCATCATTTTAAAGGATGGGTTGAGAGCCCCAAGGCTTTGCATATTCGTATCAGGACGAATGGTTTCATCGTGATCCAGAACGGTCACGCCCATGACATCTTTCACGGGAATAATGGATTTCTTGAAACGACCTTCATCCCAAGATTTTTTCGCGCGCTTATGGCTTTCCACAGAATAGGCGTCCACATCATCGCGGGACAGGCCATATTTCGTGGCGATTAAATCAGCAGAGACGCCTTGCGGGACAAAGTAATTGTGAAAAGCGGAGGCTGGGTCTGTAGGCCAAGCGCCGCCGTCTGATCCCATAGGGACGCGGGACATGCTCTCAACGCCGCCGCCAATGGCAAGGTCACATTCGCCGGCCATAACTTTAGCCGCTGCAATGTTGGAAGCTTCGAGACCAGAGGCGCAGAAACGATTGACCTGAATGCCAGATGTTGTTTGCGCAAAGCCTGCATTCATAACGGCAGTACGCGTGATTACCGCGCCTTGCTCTCCGACAGGGGACACACAGCCCATGGCCACGTCTTCGATTTCTGCGCTATCAATGTTATTGCGATCTCTCA
>CAZEOC010000476.1:1493-3180 GCA_964513525.1 uncultured Saprospiraceae bacterium
AAAACCTGAACAGAGAGGTTGAGCGGCGTGATTTCATGCAGGCTACCGTCGGATTTTCCTTTGCCGCGCGGTGTGCGCACAGCGTCATAAATGTAAGCTTCAGTCATAAAGACCACCTTTCACTATTCATTCTTGTTTGAATTTGCGCCCTTAGACCGCATTTTTGTTTGGAAATAAAGGCTTCAACCCTGTTTTTTGCACCTTCACAATTGCTTGCGCTATTTTCAAATTTGGGTGCATCGACATTGCTTCTCTCCCACGTATAAGAGTAATACGCGGAGAAAGACCGTATCGCCCATATGAATAAGTGAAAAATACGTAAAAGATAGGATATACTATGCGTGAAGCCGTCATCGTCTCTACAGCCAGAACACCCATAGGCCGCGCTTATCGCGGTGCATTTAACAATACGCCGTCCCCGACACTCGCAGGGCATTGTATAGACCACGCTGTTAAGCGTGCAGGCATTGATGGGGCCGAAGTCGACGATGTGATAATGGGATGCGCCTTGCAACAAGGTGTGCAGGTCACGATTGGCCGTAATGCCGTCCTCGCCTCTGACCTGCCCGTGACTGTGGCCGCGCAAAGTATTGACCGTCAATGTTCTTCGGGCATGATGGCGATCGGAATCGCGGCGCGCCAGATCATTGTCGACAATCAGACAATTGCGATTGGCGGAGGTGTCGATAGTATCTCCATGGTTCAGACACCAGAAATGCGTGTCGCCCCCGATATGAATGTCATCAAGAAACACCCGAACGCCTATATCCAAATGATCGATACAGCCGAGATCGTCGCTGAGCGTTACAATGTCTCTCGCGACGACATGGATGAATACGCACTTCTGTCTCAGCAGCGTACACATGCGGCGCAAGAAGCCGGCGCTTTTGCGGATGAAATCGTCCCTCTCGCCTCCACGATGAAGGTCATGAACAAAGAGACGAAAGAAATTTCCGAACATGATGTTACGCTAGAAAAAGATGAAGGTAATCGCCCGTCAACGACGCTCGAAGGTTTGCAAGGTTTGAAACCTGTGCGCGGACCCGAGAAAACGATTACGGCGGGTAATGCGTCGCAACTCTCTGACGGTGCGTCGGTGTCTGTCTTGATGGAAGCCAAAGAAGCAGAGAAGCGAGGCCTTAATCCGCTCGGCGCTTATCGCGGGATGGCCGTCGCGGGTCTAGAGCCTGATGAAATGGGCATTGGGCCGATCTACGCCATTCCGAAATTGCTCAAGCAGACAGGTCTTAAGATGGAAGATATTGGATTGTGGGAGCTGAATGAAGCCTTCGCGGTTCAGGTCTTATATTGCCAGCGCGAGTTGGGTATTCCGATGGAAAATATGAACGTCAATGGCGGCGCAATCTCAATCGGCCACCCTTATGGTATGTCAGGCGCACGCATGGTCGCGCACGCGCTTATCGAAGGCAAACGCCGCGGTGCCAAATACGTCGTCAGCACAATGTGTGTTGGCGGCGGCATGGGCGCGGCTGGATTGTTTGAGGTGCTGTAGCGATTGAGCGTAGCTCAAAAATTTGATTGATAATCAAATTAAGTGAAAGCACAGCGAACGACAGTGAGCTGCCACAAATCTATCTCTATTTTAGGAAAACAAAATGAGCACAGTAGAATTTAAAGACCGCGTTGCCATTGTGACAGGCGCGGGTGGTGGTTTGGGCCGAAGCCA
>CAZEOC010000477.1:0-3146 GCA_964513525.1 uncultured Saprospiraceae bacterium
ATTGATATTGAAGTTGTATTAGTAAAATTCAAAATCCTATGAAAACAAAATTCAACATTCATCAAAATTCTATATTAAGCTTAATTTCATTTATTATACTTTCCATTCCTATTTCGGCTTCTGCACAACCATTCATTACAACTTGGAAAACTTACAACCTTGGTAGTTCTAATTTTAAATCAATTAAAATTCCAACAACTGGAAGTGGTTATAATTATGATGTAGATTGGAATAATGATGGTGTTTTTGATGAGTTCGGAATTACAGGAGATGTTACACATGAATACTCTTCTGCTGGTATATATACGATTGCTATTCAAGGTGACTTTCCACGTATATATTTTAATAATACTGGTGATAAAGAGAAATTAATTTCTGTCAATCAGTGGGGAAATAATATATGGACTTCTATGGAAAGTGCCTTTTCAGGTTGTTTGAACTTAAAGCTTACAGCGACTGATGTTCCTAATCTTTCGATGGTTTCAGATATGAGTTTGATGTTTGCAAATACAGATTCATTGAATCAGAGTATTAATAATTGGGATGTAAGTAATGTAACGAATATGAGTTATTTATTTTCTAATGCGGTTACTTTCAATCAAGATATTGATAGTTGGAATGTTAGTAATGTTTCAGACATGAGTTATATGTTTAAAGATGCAAAAGCATTTAATCAAAATATTAATAACTGGAATACTGGTAATGTAACGAATATGAAAGGTATGTTTCAGAATGCAGATGGATTCAATCAACCAATTGATTTATGGAACTTGACTAATGTACTTGACATCAGTGATATGTTCAAATATACAGAGATATTCAATCAACCGATTGGAACTTGGAATGTCAGTAATGTAATGAATATGAGTGCTACATTTGAAGGGGCAAAAGCATTCAATCAAAATATTGATAACTGGAATGTTAGTAATGTTACGGATATGAGTTATATGTTTCAGAATGCCATTAATTTTAATCAGCCAATTAATACTTGGAATGTATCGAATGTAACAGATATGAGTTTTATGTTTCATTATGCAAGATTGTTTAATCAAGATATTAGTTCATGGAATGTGAGTAATGTTGTAGATATGAGTTCTTTGTTTCGTTGGGCAACAGCTTTTAATTATTCATTAGATAATTGGAATGTTAGCAATGTTACAGATATGGAATATATGTTTAATAGAGCTTCCGTATTTAATCAAAGTATAAATTCTTGGGATGTGGGAAATGTTACAAACATGAGTACGATGTTTTATCAAGCATATAATTTTAATCAAGATATTGGTTCATGGAATGTTAGTAATGTTGCTGATATGAGTGACATGTTTAATGATGCAACAGCTTTTAATCAAGACATTAGTTTATGGAATGTTTCTAATGTTTTGGATATGGAGAGAATGTTTACCGATGCAATTACTTTTAATCAAGACATTGGTGCATGGAATGTTTCTAATGTAACGAATATGACAAGAATGTTTGAAAGTGCAACAAGTTTCAATTCACCTATCGGTTCTTGGAATACGAATAACTTGGTGAATTTAAAATATATGTTTCAACAAGCAACTGCTTTTAATCAAGATTTATTGGCTTGGAATCTTAGCAATGTTATAGATTTTAGCGGTATCTTTTATTTGGCTTCGAGCTTTAATGGAGATATTAGTTCATGGGATTTGAGTAATGCACTTTATACGGTTTCAATGTTTCAAAATGCAGTTTCTTTTAATCAAAATATATCTAATTGGAATGTAAGTAATGTAGAAGATATGGGTTCAATGTTTCGAAATTCGACTTCTTTTAATCAAGATATAGGTTCATGGAATGTTAGTAAGGTAGAAAGTATGGGTTCTATGTTTCTAAATGCGACTAATTTTAACCAAGATATTAGTAATTGGGATGTAAGCAATGTGGTTTATATGACCGAGATGTTCTATAATGCGACTACTTTTAATCAAGATGTATCTAATTGGAATGTTTCGAGTGTAATAAGCTTGAATGCTATTTTCTATGAAGCACTTGCATTTGACCAAAATCTTGGTGCATGGAATGTGTCAAATGCTCCAGATTTATTCAATATGTTATCCTTTTCAGGTTTATCAGTTTCTAATTATGACAGTACTTTGATTGGTTGGGAAAGTCAAGGTATTATTGATAAAAGTTTAGGAGCAGTAGATTTAAGATATTGTGCCTCAGATAGTATTAGGAATAACTTAATTAATCTAAATGGTTGGACAATCACAGGAGATATAATTGATAATATAAGTTGTGAAACAGTTGCGACAACTTCATTGAATGCTTTTGAAGTATTTGAAATTTATCCAAATCCAACAAAAGGACAATTTTTTATTAATGCCGAATTTGAACAAGTAATCAATGAAGCAAAAATTGAAATTTTTAATACAAAAGGACAAATTATTAAAACAATAAATCTTGGAAATCAGATTGATAGAATTCAAGAACACTTAGATTTATCCGCTTTACCAAAAGGAAGTTATTACGTATTAATTCGTTCAGAATTAGAGCAAATTGGTAAAATGATTTTATTGAATTAATTAGTGATTTTTTAATTTCAAAAGAGGTTTTAAGATACTTTTAATTAAAGATTTTAAAATCTCTTACTTATTTAGAATCTTTGTTTACACACATAATTTACCATAGAACTACTACAAATCTCTTATCTTTGTAACTATTAAAAATGCTATTCTAATAATTCATATTTAACAGTTAATACTTAATAATGAACCATATTTTATACGAAAAAGTAAACGGAGTTGGGAAAATCACTTTGAACCGACCAAAATCCTTCAATAGTTTCAATCGAGAAATGGCGTTTGAAGTACAAAATGCTTTAGATGATTGTGAGAAAGATGATACAATTCGAGCAATTTATTTGACAGGAAATGGTAAAGCATTTTGTGCAGGTCAAGATTTAAAAGAGTTAATGAATCCTGAAACTAATCCTGGTTTCAAAAAGATTTTAGCGGAACATTACAACCCGATTATTATGCGTTTACGCAATATCGAAAAACCAATAATTGGAGCAATAAATGGTGTTGCCGCAGGTGCAGGAGCAAATATTGCTCTTGCTTGTGATATCATTATGGCTAAAGAGTCTGCAAGTTTTCTTCAAGCATTTAGTAAGATTGGTC
>CAZEOC010000478.1:0-3141 GCA_964513525.1 uncultured Saprospiraceae bacterium
GGATATGCGCCATATTATTTAGCCTATAAGAATGATAAACTTTTAAATTGGAACACGAATTTTAATACACAAACATCAAGAAACTTCCGTCGAGATGTAATTAATGGAAACTTACCTGGAGCATATGCAGGTACAATAGATGAAAAAATAATTGACTCAGAGAAGGAAGCGACATATAGTACAACGCCCCACTACATATTAACCTTAGCGAATTCCAATGGTGGAGATGCGATTCTATTCAGAGAAGGTATAGACTCTATTGACAATTTGGTTGGGAAAAAGATTGGGGCTTGGGTTGGAGGAACAGCTTATTATGTTTTAACATATAAATTAGCAGAAAGAGGGATACCCATTTCAAGCGTTAAATTTACTCATGTTGAAAAACCAGAAAATTTGGTTTCAGAGTTTTCTAAAAATAATTTTGATGCCATTGCTACATGGAGTCCATACATTGAAAAAGCAACTGAATTTGCGGACACAATCATTAGAGGGAGTGGTAGTTTTGGTCGCCCTAACATTTATGATGTTTTATTTATTCAGGATGTAAGTTTATTAGAAAGCCACAATGAGGATTTTATTGAATTATTTGAAGCATGGGATTTTGGGGTTAAGAGAATTCGAAATATTTCTAAAGAGGATGTGCAACTTCTTGGAAATTGGCTTGAAGTATCAACCGATGATATAAAAAATATGCTTGAGAATGTGAAATTTTATACAACTGTTGAAAACATGACGGTCATTGATGATTGGGAAGATTTGGTTAATGAAGTGGAGAGAGACTGTAAGTTTTCAGGTAGGGTAAACTCTGGAACATCTCCAAATATTACTGTTTATAAATCTTTTTTAAATAATATTCAAAGATAATGTTTTTACAGTCATTAAATTTCATTAATTGCCCTTCATGCTTTAAAGGGAATTTGAAGATAGAAGCGCAGGATTCTGAGATTCTCCAATTGGGACACGAAATAAAAAAGGGTGTAGTTACTTGTGAGGTCTGTAATTCACGTTTTCCCATTATTAAGGGTGTGTTATTTTTGGTGGAGAATATTGAGAATTATTTTAATAACCATGAAGAAGGGTTAAAAAGAATTGTCAACCAAGATTTTGAATGTATTCCAAAAGGGTTTAAAATTAAAGAATCAACTTCCAAAAATACAAGTGAATGGAATCTTGAATCAGAAAAAGTTACAAGTTGGTATGTTTTTAATCACTTTATAGGTAATTCATTAACAACTCGTTTTTTTGACAATGAAAGAATTGTTAAACATGACAACTTTAATGCTTTATTAAAGGTTTTAAACCAAAATAATCTATTTGAATTATTAGAAAATTCATTAAAAAAAGATAGTCCCAAAACGACATTAGATATTGGTTGTAATGTAGGTAAGAGTAGTTTTATTAGTAGCCATTTTTCTCAGAACACCTTAGGAGTAGACATTAATTGTTACCCTATTTATGTCGCAAGAACTATCCTACTAAAAAACGGAGATGTTGAGTCAATTAATATGCCGTTTGATTTAAATTCCAAAAAGATTGATTTAAAATCAATTATTAGAAAAGACCTTAAAGGAAGTGGCTTTGTTGATTTTATTGTTTGTAATATTAATGAAGGAAGTATAAAAAAACAAACTTGGGATAGCATTATATCATTTAATGTGTTAGACATGATGAACTCTCCCCAAAAGTTGATTCAGAAAAAAAAGCATTTACTAAAAGATAATGGAAATTTAATTCAAGCTTGTCCTTATATCTGGTTCGATGAAACAAGAAACAAGTTAAAAAAAGAGAATCAAACATCAGTAGATTATGTTAGGTCTTTACTAATAAAAAACAACTTTAAAATTTTGCATGAATTAGACTTTATTCCTTGGCAGTTTATAAAAAACCAAAGGCAACTTGAATTTTACTTTTTGCATTATTTGAAATCAAAAAAAATAAAATGAAATCAAAAAAAATAAATATTATTGGTATCGGAATTGGAGGGGTGTCCCAAATTTCCTTGCGGTCAAATAGTTTGCTGGCTTCTTCCGAAAAAGTATTTTCTTTAGTTACTAATAGGCAATTTCCATTGTACTTAGAAACTTTAAATCAACAAACTGAGGATTTAATTCAATATTATAAACCTAATAGAACTGCTGATGAAATTTACAATGGAATAAGTAATCACATAATAAATTCTGGTATTTCTGAGAATTGGGAAGAAGCAACTTTTGTTGTAGAAGGTAATCCTCAATTATATAATATTCCTGTAAAACTATTAAAGAAAAAAGCAATTGAATTGGATTGGAATGTTAAAATTCATCCTGCGATATCATCTCTCGATACAATTTTGATTGACTTAGACCTCCAAATTGAAGAATTAGGAGTGCAAATATTTGATGCTCCAAGAATGATGATAAACAAACAAAAAATACAAAATAATATCCCCTGTTTAATTCTTCAAATTGCTAATTGTAATAACAACCATTTTTCAAATATCGAAAAGCAATCTCCAGAAGATTACCTACCATTGAAAAATTGGCTACTAAATTTTTACCCTGAATCTCACGAAGTTGTGATTGTAAATTCAGCAATGTCTGAAGATTTAAAGCCTGTGTTGAAGAATGGTGAATTAGGTAAGTTTATTGAGTTTAGCAGTTTTATTGACTACAATAGTACCTTGTATATTCCGAATATAAAAAATGAGGACTAAAGTTACATTAATTTTAGTCCTCATTTATTTATTAATTAAAAATGATTTGCCTCATTCAAAAGGATTTTCAGTTGGCATAGCGCTATGAATACCTTTATCCTTTAAAAAAGACATATCAGTTGGCATAGCACTATGAATACCTTTATCCTTGATAAATTCAGATTTTACAGGACTTGGTAAATCAGATGATTGAGCATTTACTTCCGAAGACAATCCTAAGAAAGCCGCTGTACTCAATCCCAATAGTACGACATCTTTTAATTTCATTTTGATGAATTTTGTAGGTGAAGAATAAGGTTTACGGTTAGATAACGATTGATTTCGGTAAAAAATTCACAATCCCTTCATTATTAACAATAAATTAACATCAAAATTCTAATAAACGAAAAAAACGTTAATACTAAAACTCAGATAAGAGAAAAAATTAACACAGCCACGAACAATGCATA
>CAZEOC010000479.1:0-3119 GCA_964513525.1 uncultured Saprospiraceae bacterium
GTTCCCAGCTTTTGCTGGGAATGAACGGGTATGCATTGTGTGTGCCTCGAATGGGCATCACTACCATCAAAGTTAATAAAACTTGAAATGGTAGATTACTCTAAGGAGATGAAAGTTCTCCTATCGCGAAAAGTAAGTGCTCGCGAATAGCAAGCCGCAAGGGTGCGTCGGGTGACCGACGGTCTGAAGTAAGCGGGACTGCAAAAGCTGGAACGTACGAATAGTGAACGCAATGAAGTTTTGCAAAAGCAAAACCAAATGTCCGATGGACATTTGATGGAGAAAAGAACGAAGTGGTACATAAGAGGCATCGTGGCGTGGTCGAGGTGGCACAACACACCAAAGGCCGGGCACTTATCGAAATAAACTAAAGCGCAACGATGTAGATGTGGACGGATTCAGCGGAAAGAGGATGCACCTTACTGAGATGAGCGAAGAGAAATTTTACGAAAGTAAAATCAAAGACCCAGTGGGTGTTTGTCGAAGCGAACCCGAAGGGATGGGAGGTTTTTTTTTGGAGAAGTCAGCCGAGGCCATAGTAGCGACTGGTTGAGATACCAACTCGTGAAGGGCTGAACATGGAACAGTCTTACAGCCATTAATGACGAAGTCAATTAGAAGCTGACCAGCGGATTTTGACTTATGCGAATTAATGGGAGGAAGACAGGACAAATCTTTTATTATGGACAAGAAGTATCACGATTTAATGCGGTGGGTAACAGGTGGGTCAAGTTTTGTAAAAGCATATAGTGCAGTGAGACGCAACCAAGGAGCCTCAGGAGTGGACGGCGTGAAAACAGAAGACCTTCCACAATTTCTGAACTTCAACTGGGAACGGATCAAAACAGAACTGAGCTCAGGCACCTATCGCCCACAGGCAGTAAGAGGGGTTAAAATCCCAAAGCCGAAGGGAGGATATCGTCAGCTAGGAATTCCCACTGTAGTTGATCGAGTGATACAGCAATCGATTCACCAAGTATTGAGTCCTTTATGGGAAAAAGAGTTCAGTGAGCACAGCTACGGCTTCCGTCCAAAGCGAAGCGCACATGGAGCTCTTGTGCAAGCCACTAACTACATTAACACAGGTTACCACTGGATCATTGATCTAGATTTGAAAAGTTTTTTCGATAAGGTTAATCATGACAAGTTAATGGTATTGGTGAGCAAGAAAATAGGGGACAAAATACTACTAGGGTTGATACGCAAGTACCTTCAAAGTGGAAAGGAAGAATCGGGAAAAGTGAGCAAACGAACAAGAGGCACGCCACAAGGCGGGCCACTGAGTCCACTGCTATCTAATATCTTACTACATGAGTTAGATAAGGAATTGGAAAAGCGAGGACATCGTTTTGTTCGCTATGCAGATGACTGCAGCATATTTCTAAAAAGCCGCCGAGCAGCTCATCGGGTATTGCGAAGTATAAGTCGATTTCTCATGAATCAACTAGACCTAGAAGTGAATGAAGAAAAGACGAAAATCTGTCGGCCACTTCAGTATGAGTTACTAGGACATAGTTTTGTTTCTAGTTACAAAAAGGGAGCACGTGGACAGTACCGACTTTGCATCTCAAAAGGGAGCTGGAGGCGCTTAAAGGAGAAGCTAAAATTCATCACTCGTAAAACCAGCCCGATCCCATTTGTGGAACGTATCGATCGACTCAAAATGCTAATGCGCGGCTGGGTCAACTACTTCAAAATGGCCACAGGTTATCAGAAGCTGAAAGACCTAGACGCATGGTTGAGATGCCGCTTACGTTACTGTATCTGGAAGGATTGGAAACGGCCTAAACGTCGCCTTCGTGCCTTCCGTCAATTAGGTGTAGAAGCAAGTTGGGCGAGGCGGTTCGCCTATTCCCGTAAGGGAGGTTGGGCTATTGCCTGCAGTCCAATTATGGGAACGACGGTAACGGGAGCTCGCTTAAGACAGCGGGGCTATATTCCATTTTTAGAATACTACCTCAAAGTCAAATATGGGGAGTCTTCCAAGGCAAAGAAAAGATAACTCTGTTCTGTGAACCGCCAGGTACGCGATCCGTACGCCTGTGTGGTGTGAGAGGTGCACTCCGTCCCTAATCAGGGGCGGAGCCGCCTACTCGATTGGTGGTTCGTTTTTATTTTTAAGACTTTATAACTATTCATTGGTATTGGAATTATCTTTCGATAAGTCGCTATAATTAGATAATAATTCATTCCTAAACATGGTTATAATATTCATTATGCTTGCACGACTATTGATTTGCCTCTGTGCTGAAACCATTTGATTTTTGATTGCTGCAAGTGCCGATGGGGAATCCATTAGTCTCTGTTTTATAATGGCGTCCGGAAGCTCTTCCTTAAGTGATATGCCAACATCCTGTAGCGCCTGAATGAATCTCTCCTGATGAGCCAAAATAAACTGATTCACTCCTTCTCTGTCTCCGAGCTCCTTATAATGAAGTGCGATTTTGGTTCGGATAACTGGGTCTTTAATGATATCAATATTGCCCGAGGCTATCAATTCATCGTAAGCTGAATGACTGGATTCAAAAGTTCGGGTAAGGCTTAGATAACGGATTGATGAAGATAAGTCAGAGAGAGATTCAAACAAAGGTTTAAAGAACGATGAATCAATTTCTTCATTTTCCTCTGAATGTCCTAATTCATTAAGTATAAGTTTCCCTCCGTGAATTTGACGATTCGCTCCCCAAACGGAATGTTCCAAATCTTCGATGCTTCCGTCCATGTCAGAAAGTATCATTTTAATGAAATGCCCTTCTTTTTTCTTATCCTTTCTTTGTTCGTTCAAATTGTTAATCTGGAGGGCAATAAAAATTCCTATCACAACAAGCAAAATTTCCCCAACAGCATAAATCAGGTACCTTTTCATATTCCCTCCATCAATTAATTTCTGTCTTATTTTTCGAAAGAATTTTAGCATTGATTCTTCGTTTTATATTTTCTAATTCTGACTAACGGTCCAAATGACTGTTGAATTTCAATTGTTTATGCATTTGCTTAACCCAGTAATTGACATTCATTTTTTGGCTTGATTCGTTAGCTTTTTTAGTTAATTCTGATTTTTCTTATAGTGGAATGACCATGAACGGCTAGTATATAAGCAGTAGTGCGACGAGCAAGAT
>CAZEOC010000480.1:0-3119 GCA_964513525.1 uncultured Saprospiraceae bacterium
GTATAAAGTATCTGAATCACCAGTATTTGCACCTTGTGTTTCAAAATAAAGGAAGTTATCACCATCATAGTTATTCGGAGCTGTATAGAAGCTACCGCCACCAGAATTCCATCCTGTATTTCCAAATCCACCACCAGATGTTAAATTACCATTTGCTGAACTTAAACATGCAACGCCTGCACCACCAAATGACTCCGTAAACGGAGCAATAAGTGTACTTGGACAAGCAGTTGAAAAGTTGACAACTCTTGCAAATGATGTATCTCCTACTGCTGTACCACATACTGCCTGTACTCTTGCAGTATAATCTTGTGCTGAATTTAGACTTGTCAACAAAGCTGGAGATGCTGTAGGTGTCATAATTGTACCTGAACCTGGTGTAAATCCAGCAGGACCATATTCTACAATATAACTTACAGGTGTTCCTGAATGTGTCCAAGACAAATCAGCTGAAGTAGCAGTTACATTATTTGCTGCTAAATCTGTATTTGGCATTGCACATGAAGGAGCAGAACCGTTTTGGATTAGAAACTGTACGACAGGCTTTTCTTGTAAATTTCCATTATTAAAAGAAGTTGTTAATCCACACTGTGAAGAACCATCTGCTCTATAATAATGAGCTCCATCTGTAGCACTAAAAACATTTGAAACTCCTGATGAAGACCAAGTAGTAGGATCCCAACAAATATCAATAACAATATTATCTGTTCCCGTCCATACAAATGGAGTAGAAAATACTAACATATCAAAACCAACAACAGGCATATAACTTGAATTCGTATAAACCTGTGTTAAAGTTGAACTTGAAACATGATTGCTAATTGTAGAAGTGGTATTTGTTGTATTACCAATTCTAATTGTATAATTAGGCATTGCTGTATTTGGAAGACTTACTACATCCCATCCCAATTCTTGAATAATTGCTCCAGGCGCGAAACCAGCAGCTTGTAACTCTGCTACAGTATATACTGTTTGATAATGCATACTCTCATAGTAAATATTAACTGGTCCAGCATTTTGAGTTCCATTAGCACCGGTTGTAGTACCTACTGTAACATATTGTGCTGATACAGACGTAGTTGTCAATATTATTATCACAAAATAAGCAATAAGTTTGTTGAATTTTTTCATAATTTTTTTTAAAATTATTAACGAATATTTTATGTAAATTTATAAATGCCAAATTAATCTAATTAAATCTAATATTATACAATATATTAAACTTATGTTATTTTTTTACCTTCTTTGGATTATCAGTTATATAACTTGACCAGTCTTTATATTGCTTTCCTTTTTTTAACTTATTCCCTGAGCGAAAATGATGACATACTGCTACTCCTAAAGCATCTGTAGCATCTAAATACTCTACCGTAAAATCATGACCAATCAAATTCTTAAGCATATCTGAGACTTGTTCTTTGGATGCATTACCTGATCCTGTAACAGATAATTTAATTTCTTTTGGTGAATATTCTGTTACTTCAACTTCATTCGTAATTGCGGCAGCCATACATACTCCTTGTGCTCTTCCTAATTTTAACATAGATTGAATATTCTTACCAAAAAAAGGTGCTTCAATTGCCATTTCATCTGGTCGGTAAGCTTTTATTAAAGACTGTATTTTTTCAAAAATACGTTTTAATTTTTGTTGGTGATCTGGTAGTTTACTGAGATGAAGCACACCTAAAGTCTCTATCTGAATTCTTTTTTTATTAGCAATAATAATTGCATAACCCAATACATTTGTACCTGGATCTATACCAATATATCTTCGTGTTTTTGATGTAGTATTTTTATTTGTCATTAAAGTTGTAAAATCATTAAAAATAAATCACAAATTAGTCAAAAGGATTTTTAATTCTGCAACATTCTTAAAAAAGCAATGTTAATTTACATCAAGTAAATAATTAATATTATTGAAAATGCTCCAAAGACAAAATTTAATCAAGGCTGCTATAGATTTTTTGAATCTTTTCTATTCAGAAAATGAAACGCTGATTTCATTTGATGTTCGTTTAGCACAAATAGAATCAGAAATATTTAGAACGGGAACATATTTCCATACTTTTCAAGAGTTGGAATTTGGGGCAAAAGTCGCTTGGAGAAATAGTAATAGGTGTATTGGTCGTTTGTACTGGAAATCGCTTCAAGTTGTTGATAGAAGATATCTGAAGTCAGAACAAGACATAGAAAAAGCGTTGATTAACCATATCAAAGAATCTACAAATGATGGTGCGATTCAACCAATGATTACCGTTTTCAGGCAACAATTACCAAATGAGAAATATGGACTTCGAATTCATAATACTCAACTGTTAAGTTATGCAGGCAAAACAGATGACATTAATAATAAAATAATTGGAGATTCTAAAAATTTAGAATTTACCAACTTCCTTAGAAAGAATAATTGGACTGAAACTATTAATGATTTCTCTATTCTACCAATTGCTTTCCAATTTGAAAACAAGCCCTTACATCTTTTTGAAATTCCTAAAAGAGCAATTTTGGAAGTCCCAATTATTCATCCCGAATATCGTTGGTTTTCTGAATTGAACTTAAAATGGTATGCTCTTCCTGCTATTTCAAATATGGTTTTAAAAATTGGTGGAATCAATTATACCGCTGCGCCTTTTAGTGGCTGGTATATGGGAACAGAAATTGGGGCAAGAGATTTGGCAGATGTGAATCGTTATAATCAAATCCCAATTATTGCTAAAAAAATGGGTTTAAATACAAATGAGAAACATAATCTCTGGAAAGATAAAGCCTTAATTACATTAAATGAAGCTGTTTTATATTCCTTTGATAAAATGAATGTTCGAATAACTGATCATCATACAGCATCAGAACATTATATGATTTTTGAGAAACAAGAAGCAGAAGCTGGTCGAAAAGCAACTGCCGATTGGTCATGGATTGTACCTCCTGTTTCTGGAGCAATCACACCTGTCTTTCATAAAGAAATGTCTAACGAAATTCAACTGCCTAATTTTTTCGCTCAAGCTAATTTATGGAAAAAAACTAATTCTAAATCTAAGCTAAAATCCATTGCAAAGTGTCCATTTCATTAAGAGCATGTCTAAATTTCTATCGGCTGAAAACCAATACTTTACGAACCT
>CAZEOC010000481.1:0-955 GCA_964513525.1 uncultured Saprospiraceae bacterium
CCTTCACCGTTAAAAAACCAGGAAATTAGATCATCATAAGGGGTTTCTTCGCCTTCCTTTTCTAATTTTTCAATCTTTGGAAAGTATCTCGGAAATAAAGTCTTAATAGCTTCATCTATCAATGTATTGGCGACAAAATCCGCACCTTCCTGTTCGCCTTCATAAACCAATTCTACCTTTCCTGTTATTGCTGGAATTACACCCCAAAAATCAGTGATACGAGCAGTTGTCGTTTTTTCATTATTAATCAACATTCTGCGTTCTGCGGCAGAAACTAAGTTTTCATAACCTGCAATTGATAAACGAGCAGAAACACCAGATTTCTCATCAATATATTCTGATTCTCTTGCTGCGAAACTAATCGTTTCCATTAAATCTTTCAATAATTCTGGAACTTCAACGGCATTTTCTTGAGCTTTCGTCAAATTAGCTTCTTGAGCAGTAATCTCTTTTGCTACCTCAATTGTACGAGGATAATGCGTCAAGATTTGGCTTTCAATTCTATCTTTTAGAGGCGTAATAATACTTCCTCTATTAGTATAATCTTCTGGATTTGCGGTAAATACAAATTGTACATCTAACGGTAAACGTAATTTGAAACCACGAATTTGAATATCACCTTCTTGCAACATATTGAATAAAGCAACTTGAATTCTTGCTTGTAAATCTGGTAACTCATTAATCACAAAAATCGAACGATGGGCACGAGGAATTAAACCAAAATGAATTACTCTTTCATCTGAATAAGGCAATTTCAAAGTCGCTGCTTTAATCGGGTCAACATCTCCAATTAAATCTGCAACAGAAACATCTGGCGTTGCTAATTTCTCTACATAACGCTCACTTTTATGCACCCAACTTACTGGCGTTTCGTCTCCTTTTTCCTCAATTAAATCTAATGCAAAACGAGAAAGCGGCTGCATCGGGTCATCATTTAGTTCACTTCCTGCAACTA
>CAZEOC010000481.1:965-3116 GCA_964513525.1 uncultured Saprospiraceae bacterium
GGCATATATTCGTCCAACAAATCTACCATCAAACGAGCCAAACGAGTTTTTGCTTGTCCTCTCAAACCTAACATTAATACATTATGTCGAGACAAAATCGCTCTTTCTAAATCTGGAATTACAGTATCTTGAAATCCTAAAATCCCTTTGAATACAGTTTCTTTTGATTGTAATCTTTTAATTAAATTTTCTCTTAATTCTTCTTTAATCGAACGAGGTTTGTAACCAGAAGCTTTCAGTTCGCCTAATGTTGTAATATTTTTCATCTATTATTTTTCTATATATTGTATTCGTAATTGGTAATGATTCTAAAACAGCAAGATGTTAATATTGTTTTTAATAATTCTTGATTATGAAAATACTATTATAAACAAGCAGTATTTAATTAACTTTTAATCCAAGGTTAAGATTATAAATTACTAAATTTGTAATGAGAAAAATCCAATGTGAGAGAAACCAAAGAATCAAAACAGATATATGTCAAGTTCAAATACAGATTATTTATTTTTAGAAACCCAAATAGCTTTTGATGAATTCGTAACTACTAATCAATCTATTACTTGGTTAGCATACGATACAGAATTTATCATGGAAAAGCGTTTTTACCCAGATTTGTGCTTGATTCAAGTAGCAACTGAAGTTGGAACATATTTGATTGATTCGATTAAAATTAAAGATTTAGGTGGATTAATGAGCATGATGGAAAATCCAGATATTCTAAAAATAACTCATGCTGGCGAAAATGATTATCGAATTTTCTATAAATTATTTGGCGTTTTACCCAAAAATATATTCGACACACAAGTTGCAGATGGTTTTATGAATCCACAATATCCAATGTCTTTTAAAGATTTGGTGTGGAAATATTTGAAAGTTTCTCTACAAAAAGGATTCAAAGTATCGGATTGGCGGAAAAGACCATTGACTGAAAAACAATTGGATTATGCTTTAGATGACGTAATTTATCTCTATGAATTATACCAAAAATTAAAAGCAAAATTAGACGAAAGAGGACGATTTGATTGGGTAATGCAAGAATGTCAATTGTTGGGTGAAGCTGATTATTATGAAAAAGACCCTTATAAAGATTTAGCCAAAAGTCGAACTTTTTCTTCTTTGAGAAAGAAAGAGAAATTATTTTTAATTCGATTAATGGATTGGCGAATAGCATTAGCAAAACGTAAAAATATTTCTAAAAAAATGGTTTTAGATACTAAAATCATGTACGAAATTGCTAAAAGTATGGGCGTTAGTAAAAAGGCATTACAAAGTCATAGAATTATCCCAAATTGGGTCACAACAAAGCATTGGGATGAATTTTTAGAATTATATAATATGCCTGAAACGGACGAAGCTAATCTTGTTATCAAAAAATACGGCAGTCCAGTTCGTTCAAATATGCAACGTTCTTTAACAATGGATTTATTGATTGCAATGTTAAAATACAAAGCAATGGAATATGAAGTTTCTTCTAATCTAATCGTAAATAGAGCCGATTTGAATGAAATGAAATTAAAATCAAATTTCTTTCCAGAGTATTTTGAAAAAGGTTGGCGAAAAGAATTATTAGGTAAAGAATTAGTTTCTTGGCTAAAAAGTAGAAGTCCTTTAAGTGTTGAAATAATTGATAATCAATGGATAATTAAGGAGAAATAATTTAATGGATAATTGATAATGGATAATTGACAATTTTATTTGTTTATTCATTATCAATTATAAATTGTCAATTGTGCAGCCACAAGAAATACTAAAACAATATTGGGGTTTCGATAGTTTTCGGTCGATGCAGTTGGAAATAATTCAATCTGCTTTAGATGGAAAAGATACGTTGGCTTTGTTGCCAACTGGTGGAGGAAAGTCGATTTGTTTTCAAGTTCCTGCGATGTGTCAAGAAGGCGTTTGTATCGTTATTTCTCCTTTAATTGCCTTGATGAAAGACCAAGTTCAAAACCTTAAAAAACGTGGTATTCAAGCTGCTGCAATCTATTCAGGAATGCACTATAAAACAATCGACCAAACTTTTGATAATTGTATTTATGGAAAAACAAAATTCCTTTATTTATCTCCCGAACGATTAATGACAGATTTGGCGAAAGCCAGAATCAAAAAAATGAACGTCAATTTAATTGCAATTGATGAAGCACATTGTAT
>CAZEOC010000482.1:0-3114 GCA_964513525.1 uncultured Saprospiraceae bacterium
TGGTTTGGGTTGGGCGCTCTCTGGCGCTTGTCCTGGACCAATGTACACTTTGGTTGGTAATGGTTTTTTAGTTTTTTTACTTGTTATACTTAGTGCAATTTTAGGAACTTATGTTTATGGCGTTTTTAGAAAATATTTACCTCATTAAGAATTTAAGTACTTGGACATAATTAAACGAGTGTAAATAACTAAAAAGGTGATTAGAAAATTTTCTAATCACCTTTTTAATGAATACTATTTAATAATTATCACCCTTGTAAATACATCAAATACTTCTCTTCATAATATTCCATTTTAAAGAAATCTTTCAAAGGATAAACTTCTGTAAATTCAAACTTCTCTAATAATTTGACTTCTTCTTTTGGATTTCCACCTTTCAAGGCTAAGATTCCATTTGGAATTGCATTATAATTATCTTGTTTTATCAAATGATACGTCCAACTTCTCAACTTATCTATCGGCGCAACTGCTCGACAAACTACAAAATCAAACTTACCTTTATATTCTTCAGCACGTTGTTGCATCGCTCTACAATTCGGTAATTCTAAAGCCTTTACAATCTCTTCCGTAACATAAGCTTTCTTTTTACGACTATCAATCAAAGTAAAAAAGCTATCTTCAAAATAAATTGCCAAAGGAATACCAGGTAAACCTCCACCTGTTCCTAAGTCTAAAATATCTGAACCAGGCTCAAATTGAATCACTTTCGCAATTGCTAAAGAATGTAAAATATGATGTTCAACTACATTATCAATATCTTTTCGAGAAATAACATTGATTTTAGAATTCCATTCTTTATACAATTCTGCTAATTGATGTAATTGTGTTATTTGTTTTTCCGTTAATTCTGGAAAATATTTTTTTAATACCATTTCTGAACTATGAATTATAAATTATTTAACCGATTATTTTTGAAAAAAATCTGAATTCAAGCATTATTCTTTTACAAAGAAAAAATTCTGAACCGTATGCTTATTCGGTTCAAAATCAACTAAATCACCATTCTCTAAAACTTTGATAATATAATTCCAACTTTTGATTAAATCGAAACATTTATAGCGATTTTCATTTTCCCAAAGTTCGGTATAAATAATGGGTTCATCTCTTAAAATTAATTGTTCTCCTCCTTTTAATGCGAAATATTCAAAATTTTCTACATCTAATTTGATTCCATGAACTTTGACCCTTTCAAAATCCGATAAACTATCTAATTTTTTTAAAGGTGCTTTGAAACGTTTTCCTTCATTGAAATCTGTTAAATCTTCATGTACAACATGGCTCAAGCCCTGCATCTGTACATTTTCAACTTCAGGCATCACCATTTCTATCATTGTATCCTCATCACCTAATGCTAATTCAAAAAGTTGAACATTCTTTAATTGATAACTTTTTACAATTGCATCTAAGGTCGCGAAATTTGGCGGAACAGGCTCAAATGAATAAACTTTCTTCACTTTTTTGGCTAAATGAACTGTCGTAATTCCAATATTACTTCCAATATCTAAAACATTAGAATTTTCACTCATTAAGTCTACGAACTTAAAAAAGTCCCCTTCTTTTTTATCTGACTTGAATGTTGTTATTTTAAATTTTGCAAACAGAATTAGATATTTTTCAAAACCCAAGATTCGCTGCAAAATACTTTGCACTAATTTTTTCATATATTCTTTAGTTGCTTAGTAATTAGTTACTTCGTAATTAGTCGCTTTCAAAAAATTCAAATATACAACTAAGCAACGGAGTAACTAATCAACTAATCACTAATTAACTAATGTTCTTCAACTGTTTCTTCTATTGTTGGCGCTTTCCATTTTTGATAACCAATTGGCATATCTTCCGCAGAACGAACTGCTTTTCCAGTTGAACGTTTATCAGCAATTAATGCAAAAGTCATGATTAAACTCGTCCCGATTATGATAAATAATAAAATTCCTGCTTCGAAATTATCAACTTCCGCCGCTTCTGGAATTGCATTAAATAATAATACAGTAATTAATCCACGAGGAGCAATGAATAATTGTGGTAAAATATCTTTCCCAATGAAGATTCTTAAAATCACAAATCGTACGATATAAATTGATGCGATTATTAATAAACTAATCATTGCTACATCAAAACTGGCTAAAGATGCCAAAGAAATCGTTAATCCAAAGATTACAAAAAAGAAAGTTCTGACTACAAAGGCGGTTTCCATGGTTATGACATGTAGACCATCATACATTTGTTTTGCTTTATCAATTTTTAATAATTTGGAGAGCGGACCTTGAAAAAATATTTTCATATTCGCGATTAATAATCCAAAAACTAAGATGATAATTAAGGACGATAAATGTATTTTTTTACCTAAAGCATATAAGAATAACAATACTGCAATTAATAAAAATAGCTTAGTATGACTTTTTATATTTTGGAATATTAATACAATTATATAACTCGCAATTAGTGAAATCAAGATTGTTAATACAATATTTCCACTATAAGCAATCAATGTTGTTCCATGCCCTTCACGATCAAAAGGACTAATTAAAAAGTAAAAGACGATAATTCCGAAAATATCTGAAAAGGTACTTTCATAGATATGAAACTCTTTTTTATCATTTTTCAATCCAACTACACTCGGGATAATAATCGCACTCGACAATATCGAAAGCGGTGTCGCATAAATCCATGCTTTTTCGGTAGAAATACCTTCTACAAATAACTGTAAAATTTCGGCTGCTATCCATGTGGAGAGTAAAAGACCAATGACAGCAATACCAAAAGCTTTTGTAATAGGAATCAGTTTCTCTTTCTTGAGTTCTAACTCTAAAGCAGCTTCCAAAACAATCATTATTAATCCGACAATTCCTAATACTTCCAGAATTGTATCAAAGTTTAGATTTCCACCGATTCCCATATAATCGATTCCAAGCTTTAAACAAATTCCTAAGACAATCAACATTAATACTGAAGGAATATTCGTTTTTCGAGATAATTCATTGAAAAAGAATGATAAAATCAATATAATTGACGCTTCTATAATTAAATTATATGGTGCTAATATTTCCATTTTCTATTATTTGATACTTGATACTTGATACTTGATACTTGATACTTGATACTTGATACTTGATA
>CAZEOC010000483.1:0-3114 GCA_964513525.1 uncultured Saprospiraceae bacterium
TAAGTGATACTTTCATAAATCCTTTAATCATTATCTCATTTTTTTGAAAAACACAATAAATTCTTGAATATCAACTGATTTTTCAATCAATTAATTTCCAACAAATATAATAACATAAAATTAAGAATAGTGTTGAAAAAAGGTTAGAACTTATTTATTATTAATCTTATAATTCTTTTGAACCGCAGAACAGATGAATTACGAATATCGAATTACGAAGTTTGACCTACTTTATCATGAAAATATTCGTCATAATTCGTAATTCGATATTCAGAATTCGATATTCTGCGATTCTAAATCACCATCAAATTACATCCTCGAATATCACTATTATCGAAACGACCTAAAATTTCAAAAGTCCCATTTTCATAAACTCTTCCTAAATCATCTGTTGCTAAAAAACTACAACTATCTAAATTCGCTAAATCAATGATATTTATTCCTCCAACTTTTCCTTTTTTCTGTAAAGTCAACGCATCTGTAATTTCTCTTGTTAGAATTTTCATGGTTGGAGTTGTTTGAAAAATTCCTTTCCCTTTAGAATAAGCTTGTGACAATAATTCTGTCATTCCATATTCAGAATGAATATTTTCAGTTTGGAAAGATGAATTAAAAATCTGATGTAATTCCGAACGAGTCACTTCCTTTCTTCGTCCTTTCATTCCACCTGTTTCCATTACAATTATATCGGATAAATCTAAAGCAAACTGTTCCGCCAAATCCCAAAGTGCAAAACTAACACCTAATAATAAGGTTGGAATATTCTGAGATTGATTTGTTTTTATTGTTGTTACTAATTCATCATAATTATATAAATAAAAGCCACTATTCGGTTGTTTAGATAAATTAATAAAATGATTTGCCATATAAACCAATGATGAACCTTGACGCTCTAAATATGCTGGCAACAATGCTAAAACACTATAATTATTAATATTAGTATAAAAATGAGTAAAGCCAGATTCTGTTATTTTTTCATATAATTCTACATCTCGAACAAAATGTTGACTTGTAATTTGTCCCGTAGTTCCGCTACTTGTAAAGACTGTTTCAGCGTCCCATTCTCCAGTTTTAATTTCAAAATTCTTGAAAAAAGAAATTGGTAAAAAAGGAATCTGCTCAATTCGTAGGATTGATTTTGGATTAATTTTTAATAAATCAACAAATTGACGGTAAACAGCATTATACTCATATTGATATTGAAAAACCGCTAAAGCTGTTGCTTCAAAAGTTGTTTCATTTACTTCCAGAACTGCTTTTTTAAGCTCATTTCGTTGTTTCATGAAAAAAAATTCACTTTTTTTATCAAATATTCAGCATAAACTGTTTTTTTAACGTTTATCTTGAAGTAGTACAAAGTTTATCGCACTCAAATGCGAAATTACTAAAAAGCAAACAGCTAAATAAACTATGAATTATAAACTATAAAGTATTTACTCAAATAGTAAAAGAGAAGATTCAAATTATAGTTTTAACTAAGTAAATTGATTCAAAAACAAAAATTATGAAAAAGATACTTTTTTTAAGTTTAACAATAAGCTTATTAATATACGGTTGCGTAGAACCGCCAGATTATCCGATTGAACCTGTGATTGAATTTATATCTGTTAATAGCAATGAAGTCGTTGCTCAAACGATTCCAGAAGACCAAAATCGTGATTTAGATACCATTTATATAAAATTTGGATTTACTGATGGCGATGGTGATTTAGGAAGTGACTCTTTAAATGTCTTTGTTACAGATAAACGAACTGGAAATGCAGATGAAGTTTACAGCATCGGAGAAATTCCACAAGCTGGTGCGACAAATGGTATTTCGGGAGAAATTACGGTAATGATTCCAGAAGTTTTCTGTTTTCCTAATTCCGACCCAAGAGATACTTTGGTGTATGAAATTCAAATATTCGATAAAGCAGGAAATGCAAGTAATATTATAGAAAGTAGTCCGATTGTCTTGATTTGTGATTAAGAAATATTCACTTACGTAAAAAGCGAAGCATTTTAGAAATTCTAAAATGCTTCGCTTTTTTATAATGACTAATCATCAAATAATATGTAATTCGCATGATTTAGAGAATCAAAAAAGATTATCATTTGATAATTAAATATATCACCTCTATCAACATCATAAATTATTCTTGATTTAGTTTCACCATCATCATATATTATAGAATTATCAGGTTTTCCTAAAATATTGAGAATAGTAGCTTTTTCTTTTTTTATAATGCCAATACTGTCTAATAAATTATTCACCATTTGACCTCTTTGGCGTATTGTTCCATTTTCCCAAATTTCTTTATTAAATGACAAATCATTAGGAATTCCGTCATGTTTAAATTCTGATTTAACGGCAAAATAAAGGATTCCAAAATAAAATATAACTATCCCCAAAACAATTAAAATCAAATTGATAATAGTTTTTTTCATTTATTTGAATCTAATCGCTTTAACTGGAGTAATTCTCGTTACTAAATAAGAAGGTATAATTAATATCAAAAAGTTAATTAGTAAAGTCCCTAAATTCAACATTAGAATCGTACTAAAGTCCAAAAATATTGGCGCCGTTTTGACATAATACGCTTCTTCATCTAAGGTGATAATTCCAAATTGTTGTTGAATCAAACACAAACCAATTCCGATTAAATTCCCCCAAAACAAACCTTTCGCTAAAATATATGCTGCATAATATAAAAACAACTGTTGTACATTCCAGTTATTACTTCCCAATGCTTTCAGAATTCCAATCATATTGGTTCTTTCCAAAATTAGAATCATCAAAACAGTCGTCATATTAATAAAACAGACAATTATCATTAAAGCAATAATCACGGCTTCATTCGTATCTTGCAAATCTAACCAACCAAAAATAGTTGGATAAACTTCTTTTATCGTACTTGCATAAACACTTGTTGGCAATTTGGTATAATAAATATCTGCCCAAACATGGTCTAAATCCTCAATATCATCTAAGAAAACTTCAAACCCACTCACTTCATCTTCCGACCAATTATTCAATTTCTGAATTTGACGAATGTCAACAATCGCAAACTTTCTATCGTATTCTTCCATTCCTGTTCGGTACAAACCAACAACATTGAATTGACGAATAATTTG
>CAZEOC010000484.1:0-3079 GCA_964513525.1 uncultured Saprospiraceae bacterium
CATTAAATTTAATCTTATTTGGTCCTCCAGGAACTGGAAAAACTTATCACACTTTGAATCATGCAATTTCTATAATTGAAGGAAAAAGTTTGATAGAAATTGAAATAGAGAATCAAAATTATCGTCCAAAATTAATCAGTAGATATGAGCAATATCAACAGAATGGACAAATTGATTTTGTAACTTTTCATCCGTCAATAAGCTATGAAGATTTTATTGAAGGGATTAAACCAAAGGAAGAGAATAAACAAATTTATTACGAAATAGAAGATGGTATTTTTAAAAATATCTGTCAAAAAGCAAATTGTCAACCCAATGAAAATTTTGTATTAATAATAGATGAAATCAACCGTGGAAATGTCGCTCAAATTTTTGGAGAACTCATCACATTGATTGAAAAGGACAAACGAAATGGTCAAACAGAAGGAAAATCAACCGTTTTACCTTATTCAAAAGCAGCTTTTTCTGTGCCAAAAAACCTCTATTTAATTGGAACAATGAATACAGCTGACCGAAGTGTGGAAGCTTTAGATACGGCATTGCGACGCCGTTTTTTCTTTGAAGAAATGGCACCAAAACCAAATTTATTAGGTACAATTGGTCAGATTGATTTGAAACAATTATTAATACAAGTGAATAATAGAATTGACCTTTTATTAGATAAAGATTATCAGATTGGTCATGCTTACTTCATGAATATCAATACTTTAGAAGATTTAAGAATTGCTTTTGCCAATCAAATTATTCCATTACTAAAAGAATATTTCTATGGTGATTGGGGAAAAATCGGATTAGTTTTAGGTAATGGTTTTATTCAAAAAAAATCACAACCCTTCAACGGAATTTTTACAAATTTCGATTACGAATACAAAGAAGATTTTGAAAATCGTGTCACTTATGAACTAACGCCCGTTAGTGAATGGGATGAAATGGCTTTCCTTTCAATTTATTGTTAGGATATTTTATTGTTATTGACACAAGATTTGACTTTTCTAATCAATTGAATATTTCAACAATATAGAAATTCTCAAAGCCGTTTCATTTTTGAAAAAACATAAATTGAATTTACTTCCATACTTTCTCGAAAATAGAAAGGAACAAAGCCCAACTTCGTAGATGAAATCAAGTTGAGGTTTAGCCCCTCTTTTTGAAGAGAGGGGTTGGGGTGAGTCAGAACAAAAACATCAAAAATGAAACAGACACTAACAGTAATGTTGTGCCTATTTAGTATTGTACTAATGGCGCAACCGATTAATTCTGAACAAATTAATTACTTGATTACTTTAGAAAATGAAAAAGGCGAACCGCTTAAAAATCAATCAATTACAGCAGTTAATCTAAAGGAGAAGACCGAAAAACACGAACGATTTACGAATAACAAAGGTCGAGCAAAATTGATTCTAAGGCGAGGCGAAACCTATCAAATTACTTATTTTGATAAAAAATACGAAGCAAAAATTCCAACAAAAGGAAACAGTTTTCTAACCAAAAAGCTGGTTTATACGATTAGTTCAATAAGTCAACTTTCGACTTCATCAGATACTATTTTCTTTAAGAATAAACCATTAAAACCGACGGCAACAGAAGCGGTTTTACAAATAATTATAAAAGATAAGAATAGGAAATTGATTCCGAATCAGAAAATATGGTTGGTTCAAGACAAAATCGATAAAACCTATTTTGCGATTACGAATGCAAAAGGTCAAGCAACTTTTCTATTACCGATTGATTATGATTATCAAGTGAATTTTGAAAAAGATGCGAATTATAAAACGATTTCCGTTCCCAAAATGCCTTATTTAAACTTCCGTAAAGGCTTCACGTATCATTCTAATTTTATAGATATAAAAGAAGAAATAAAGCACGACACGATAATTCAAACGATTCCGATAAGTCAAAAAGCAACTAAAAGTCGAGTCTTGATTTTGGTAACTGTTTTGGATTTAGACCAACAACCATTAGCGGACGAAAATGTCTATTTGCAAGGAATAAATAAAGTCTATCAAGCGAAAACGAATGCTGACGGAAAAGCAGTTTTGATGTTGCCCAAAGATGGATATTATGCCATTAATTTTGAATATCGAGATAGTTTGGAAGTAGTCCATTTTGAAAAAGGAAATTACACCAGAACGGATAAAGTCCGTTATCAATACATTGGTACAAAGGCAATTCGAGCAAGAATTCGAGAAAGAGAACGCAATCAAGCGCTTTGGGATTCTTTGACATTAGTACAATCATTTCGAGATTCCTTGGCGGCAAGTCGTTCGGATTATAGCGGATTTTGTTATAAACTGAGAAGCATTCCAAATCCCGATTTGATAGACTTGATTGAAAAAAGAGCGGCGGAGGATTTGAAAAATGTACAGGAAAATCCAAAATACTTTGAAGAAATAGGCGACGATGCAATGTCTGCCTTATATCGAAATCGAAATAAATGGGATAATAAATTGATTATCACCGATTTGACTTGTAGTATGTATCCGCATTTAGACCAAGTTTTATCGTGGCATATTTTAGAAATGGAATTGAAAAACAAGGCGCAATTAAGAAACAATTATATGTTTTTCAATGACGGAGATGGAAAGTCAATGGCTGAAAAAATACTTGGTGCAACTGGCGGTTTTCATTATACAAATGCAGAAAAACTGGAAACGCTTTTGCGAACAATGCAAGAAACAATGTCAACTGGTTGCTCGATTGATGGACCAGAGAATGATATGGAAGCTTTACTCGATGCAGCAAATAATCGCAGTTATTCAGATATGGAAATCATTTTAATTGCAGATAATAATAGCGAAATTCGAGATTTTGAATTATTAAAAAGTTTAAAAGTTCCAATTCGAGTCGTACTGGCTGGAACCTTTTGGGGCGTAAATGAGCAATACTTAGAATTGGCATTTCACACCAAAGGAAGTGTACATACTTTGGAACAAGATTTAGAAGAATTGTATGAATTGAATGATGGCGAAAGCATTAATATTGGTAATGAAACCTACCGAATCAGCGGCGGAAAATTTATTAAAATATCAAGAATGTAGATTTTATTGTTATCATGAAACTCACCCCAACCCCTCTCCCC
>CAZEOC010000485.1:0-3070 GCA_964513525.1 uncultured Saprospiraceae bacterium
CTAAACCAGAACCAAAAGGAGAATCTACAAAAGTCGTTAATTTGAAACTTAATGGCTTTTTAGTAAAGTCCTTGACGATTCGATTATAAACCCCTTTTAATAATTCTAATGTACCATCAATTTCTAAAAACTCAGTTGAATCCAAAACTTGTTGCTCATCAATATCTGCAGCATGAAGCGTAATTTTTCCATCGTCAGTTGGTTCTATATTCGCATAAGCATAGAGTGAAACAGTCGCATTTAGAATTGCACCACCATAAATATCTGAATATGGACTAACATCTGTTCCTCCTCCTGCTAAACCTAATCGAAGTGGAGCTTTTGAGCGTATTATCATAATTTTTATTATAAAGTAGAAGGTATAAAGTAGAACTACTTCAACCAATATTATCTAAAGTATTTGCCCAAAGATAAAAAGGTTTTTATTTGTTTTACTATTGAATGAATTTTGTATTTCCTTTATCAGTGGAAAACAAGAGTAAATATCCTTGGCGTAAATTAATTTTGATAGCATTTTATCTGTAACCTTATATAAGAGCATGTCTAAATTTCTATCGGCTGAAAACCAATACTTTACAAACCTGACTTCAAAATAATTGATTTATTTAGCTCGAAATAAATTTTAGCCAAGCTCTAAGGTTGGAAATATTATTATAAAAAATGCTATCCAATTAGTTTTGAATAGCATTTTATTATTTCAACATTTTATTAATTTATTTTTCAAACCACGTATTATAAATTGCTATTATTAAAAAGTAAACAATACAACTTATTGATAACCAAGATAAAATATCATTTTTTGAAGGAAGAATGTACACCAGCCAAATATTAGAAATGAAAAATATTAGCGAGAATAAGATATTAAAAACTTTAAATTTATCGGTTCTACTTGGATAAGCAAATTTGATTGGAATAAAATGCATTATCGCAAATACGATTATTAAACCAAAGTTTATCCACTCAGAGAAGTTCATCACAAAGAATAAATAAAATGCTACTAAATTCCATAAAACTGGAAATCCTATGAAATAATAATCCGAAGAAATCATACCCAATTTCCCGTAATAAATTGCCGAAACTAATAAGATGATTGATGCGCCTAATAATTTATAATCTGATGGAAGCAAGGAAGATTCATAAATAAAATATGCAGGTATAATTGCATAAGTAGAAAAGTCAATAACAGAATCAATCATTTTACCATCAAAATTTGGTAGTACTTCTTTCACCTTAAATAATCGTGCAAAAGTTCCATCAATTCCATCAATAATAAATGCAAGTAACAACCATAACATTGCTTGATTGAACTCATGCTCCGCAACTGCTAATAATGCCATAAATCCAGCAACCATACCTGATGCTGTAAAAGCATGAACACTAAATGCCAAAGCTTTTTGAGTAAAAGTATATTTCATTTTTTATAAAATTTTTCCCTTAAAACTATAAAAGTAGAAAAATTATTGAATTCATAGAACCTAAGGCTTAGTCATTTTAATATTATTTTTACATTAATTCTATCTAAAATACTATATTATAATTAGGTATATATTTACATTTGTAACATATAATCAATAATTCTTATTATTGATTACTCTCCAACCATCATTAAGATTAAAGCCAAATATTATTTTATCTAACAGTTTAATATTTATCATGAAAAATTTATTACTCTTTATTTTTTGCGTATTAGTTAGTGGAGCTGCTTTTGGGCAAGGTTCAGAAAGTTTTGATAATGCAACCAGTTCTGGTTTAACAGGAAGTTATAACGATGGAAATTTTACTGGAGACAATGGTGTCACTTGGAATTTTGTAGAAAGTCGAGATGACGGTAGTTATCAAATTACGGGTGCTGGTTTAATGCTTCGTCGTTCAACAGAACCGAGTTCACTTTCCACAACAGTTTCAGGTGGAATTAGTAATTTTTCTTGTAAATTATTAAAAGCATTCACAGGATCAGGAAATCGTCAAGTCGAATTATTCATTAATGGAGTTTCTCAAGGAACTTCTGTCGCTTTTGATAATACTACAGTTCAATCATTTGATGTTACAGGGATTGACATTGCTGGTAATGTAACAATAGAAATAAGAAATATTACATCTAAACAAGTAACAATTGATGATATTTCATGGACAGGATTCACATCAACATCGCCATCTATTATGTTATCTCCAATTTCTGGTAATACATCTGAATCAGGTTCTTCAGCTACATTTGATGTTTCTCTTGGAATAGCTCCTACTTCTAATGTAGAAATTAATATTATTAGTGGTGATACAGATGAAAATACTATAACAACGACAGTTCCTTTAATATTTACTCCTGCTAATTATAATGTTGTTCAAACTATTACAACAAGTGGGGTAGATGATTTATTGATAGATGGAAGCCAAACTACGACTATCACCGTTTCTGTTGTAGATGCAAACTCTGCTGATGAATATGATGGATTATCTGAAACAATTGATGTCATCAATGACGATAATGAAGTAACTCCAGTTGTAATTACTGAAATTATGTATAATACAGCATCAACTGATGATGAATGGATTGAAATATATAATTATGATGCATCTGGTATTGATATTTCTGATTGGATCATAGAATATAATGGTTCTACTGAATTTACTTTCCCTAACCCTACCACAATTGCAGCTAATAGTTTTATAACAATAGCATTAGGGAGTAATGGAGACGGAACATATAATAATGTTAATAGTTTTACTCCAGATTTTAACAGTTTAGGGGTTGCTAATAGTGCTGTTGCTAGTGAAAACAATTCTAATACTTTAGGAAATGCTTCTGGTACTATTACTCTGAAAAATGCTTCTGGTATTACTGTCGATGATGTCAATTATGATGATGGAGATGCTTCATCAACAGATGGAGGTGGTTATTCTTATGAAATTATTAACTGGATAATGGATAATAGTTCAACTTCATCAAACTGGCAAGCGAGTCCAACAACAGGAGGTTCTCCAGGTATTGCAGGTTCTTCAGTTCCTGTAGAATTAATTTCTTTCACTGCAACTGCAAATCAAAAATCAATTGATTTAACATGGGCAACTGCAA
>CAZEOC010000486.1:0-3069 GCA_964513525.1 uncultured Saprospiraceae bacterium
TATAGTAAAAAAATGATTCATCCCGATTTTTATTGGGAGAACAAGTTAGAAGATAATTGTGTTCAGGTACTTAATTAACAATCAAAATATTCGAACATCACAATAAATGAAAGAATGAGAATAGATATAATAACATTGATGCCTGATTTATTAACAAGTCCTTTTAGTCACTCGATTATGCAACGAGCACAAGATAAAGGCTTGTTAGAAGTTCATGTTCATAATCCTCGTCAATACGCTAAAGGAAAGCATTCACAAATGGATGACTATCAATATGGCGGCGGTGCAGGTTTGGTAATGATGGTAGAACCTTTGGCGGCTTGTATAGATGATTTCAAATCTCAACGAGATTATGATGAGATTATATTTATGACACCTGATGGTGAACGTTTCACTCAAGGTATTGCAAATCATTTATCTTTGAAAGGTAATTTATTAATTCTTTGTGGACATTATAAAGGAATTGATGAACGGATTAGAGAACAATATATTACTAAAGAAATTTCGATTGGTGATTTTGTACTTTCTGGTGGTGAATTAGCCGCAGCAGTAGTTGTAGACGCAATTGGCAGATTATTACCTGGTGTTTTGAATGATGAAACCTCTGCCCTATTTGATTCTTTTCAAGATGGTTTGTTAGCGCCTCCAGTATATTCTCGACCTTCAGATTTTAGAGGATGGAAAGTTCCAGATATTTTATTATCAGGAAATCAAAAGGCAATTGAAGATTGGCGATTTGAAAAAGCATTAGAACGCACTAAAAAAAGACGACCAGATTTATTGGAAGATTGAGATTTTCCGATGAAGTATAATATAATTATAGTAAAGAAATAAGTAAAAATTAAAGTGATATTAAAAGCGAAAACATATTGAATATGAGTAGGTTATCACTTTAGAAATCTACTTTTATTTAATTTCCATCCCAAAGAATAATTTACCATTTGCCGTGCATTTGTTCATCTTCTTTTTTAACTATAGTAAAAACTCGTTTCACCATTCCCATTATTGATAAGAAAGTCAAATATCCGAAAGTTAAAATTGAAAATATCCAACCAAATGTACCTGGCATCCAAAGTCCTGAAATAGCAAAAGCCAAAGCTGCTGAACCTGCTACCAAAAGTGCGTAAGCAGCCATAGATTTGAACCAATATTTATTTAAGTCCTCTGAATTTAGACTAAAAACAGCGTTATAAACTGCAAATAGCAATAAAAACGAACCAGCTGAAACATAAGGAAAACGTTCACTTAATTGTGTTACGCCCATTGCATTAGTTAATTTTCCTAATATCATAAACAATAATGCTCCTGCTAATGCAATTCCCGCTATTATGAATGGATTCATCGCTTTTGCAAAAAACGAATTGTCCGGATTATCTTCTTTATTCTGCATTTCTATTAAATTAATATTTCTTAAAATTGTTCATAAAATCAATTATAGATTTGTAAATATCTCAAAATATAGAAATTATCAGGTCTTGATAAATATTTTTCTTACATTTTGTATTAAGAGCATGTCTAAATTTCTATCGGCTGAAAACCAATACTTTACGAACCTGACTTCAAAATAATTGATTTATTTAGCTCGCTAAACGTACAAATTATTTCTTCCTCAGAACCGTAAATTACTGATATTTAGCTCAAAATAAATTTTAGACAAGCTCTAAGATATTTCCAATTCCTATGTATAATTTTTTATCAATAAAAAATATATCTTTGTTTGATTCTAAATGATTAACGAAAGTTAGTGTTTTTTTGAAAAAGAAAATGGATAATTGTTTAATATTTAGAATTTTGATTGTGACAAAAGTAGTTTTGATACTTCTTAAATATTGGAATTGGAGTAATTCAAATTACATTATAAAAAAATAGAAAATGAGTCCGTTAAAGGAAAGCATACATGAAATACTATTTGAAGCAGATACACAAGCTGGTAAAATAGTAGATATTGGCTTAATGGTCTTAATTATTTTAAGTGTAATTGCAGTTATGCTTGAAAGTGTCAATTCTATTGCGATTAATTATGAAGAATTTTTCTTTGTATTAGAAATCGTATTTACTATTATTTTCACCATAGAATATTTCCTTAGAATTTATGCCCTTCAAAAACCTTGGCGATACATTACCAGTTTTTATGGTATAGTTGATTTAATGGCAGTTTTACCAACTTATTTGATGTGGTTATTACCTGTTTATCAAACGAAATACTTAATTGTAATTCGTGCCTTAAGATTATTAAGGATTTTCAGAGTTTTAAAATTAGCTAAATTTCTATCCGAAGGAAAAGTTATTATTGCTGCAATGCGAGCAAGTTTAGCCAAAATAACGGTCTTTTTGGTATTTGTTATTTTACTTGTTTTAATCTTCGGTTCTTTATTATATGTAGTTGAGTCAAATCAAGATTCTGGCTTTTCCAGTATTCCTCGAAGTGTTTATTGGGCAATTGTAACGATTACAACGGTTGGTTATGGTGATATTGCACCACAATCTCCTTTTGGACAATTATTAGCGGCTATGATAATGCTTTTGGGTTATGCAGTAATTGCTGTTCCGACAGGAATCGTAACGATGGAATTAACAAATGCTAATAAAAATAAAGATTTGAATACACAAGCTTGTAAATCTTGTGGACGAGATGGACATGATGATGACGCAGATTTTTGTAAATTTTGTGGTGGAGAAATTACTTAATCAAAACGAATATTTATATTAAAAAATACTTAATTACCAATTAATAAAGATTTCAGAAGAATATAAAACAACCAAAATATGATAGATTTATCAACGATTTCAACAAGAGCACCGAAAGGAACAGATAAGGACAAAATCAAAGCAGAAACCAAACGTTTGCAAGAACATATTGGGGAAATGCAAGAAAAAATGTATGCTGAAAAGAAACATAGTTTATTGGTTGTATTTCAAGGAATGGACTCAAGTGGAAAAGATGGTTGTACAGAGAAAGTATTCAAACAATGTAGTCCAATTGGAATTAATGTAAAGGGTTTCAAAAAACCAACGGAAGAAGAATTTGCCCATGATTTTCTTTGGAGAGCACACAAAGCTGCTCCAGAA
>CAZEOC010000487.1:0-3069 GCA_964513525.1 uncultured Saprospiraceae bacterium
GAATTTCTTAGGTTTGTGCAATGCGTTGGCTTCCACACCACCAGAAAGTACCTTTCCGCTTGAAGGAGAAACGGTATTGTAAGCTCTTGCTAAACGAGTGATTGAATCTAATAAAATCACTACATCGTGACCACATTCCACTAATCGTTTTGCTTTTTCTAATACAATACTTGCTACTCTTACATGACGTTCAGCTGGTTCATCGAAAGTAGAAGCCACAACTTCTGCATTCACACTTCGCTTCATATCTGTTACCTCTTCCGGGCGTTCATCAATCAATAAAATGATTAAGTAACATTCAGGATGATTTTTTGCAACAGCATTTGCTATATCTTTTAATAAGAAAGTTTTACCTGTTTTTGGTTGTGCCACAATCAATCCACGTTGTCCTTTTCCTATAGGCGAAAACAAGTCAATAATTCTTGTCGGATAATGTGTACGAGAAACTTGTAAGTTCAATTTTTCATCAGGAAATAATGGTGTTAAATAATCAAAAGGAACTCTATCTCGAGCTTCTTGTGGATTACGACCATTAATTCTACTTACTTTTAATAAGGCAAAATATTTTTCTCCTTCTTTTGGAGGTCGAATATGTCCTTGAACTGTATCACCCGTTTTCAAGCCAAAAAGTTTGATTTGAGATGGTGAAACATAAATATCATCTGGAGAAGTCAAATAGTTATAATCAGCCGAACGCAAGAAACCATAACCATCAGGCATCATTTCTAAAATTCCTTCACCCTCAACAATTCCATCTAAATCAATATTAAATTTCTTTACTGGAGGAGTTGGTGCTACTGGAGCTCGATTCTCTTTTACAACTTCTTTGAAGTCATCTTCGATGCCTTCATCAAAGGCTTTCTCCAAGTCTTTATCAAAGTCGTCAAACATTTGACTTTCTAACTCTTCTAATTTATCTTTTTTAACAACAGGTTTAGCAGCTGGACGGCTTTTCTTAGCCGGTGCTTTTTCTTCTACCTTTGTCTTTGCTTTTGTTGTTGTTTTCGATTTAGCAGGTTTAGTTGTTCTTGTTGACTTTGCTGCTCTTTTCGGTTTTCTACGCTTTTTTTCCTCTTCCTCAAATACACCGCTTACCGCTTGTTGATCAAGGATTTTGTAAATGAGTTCTTGTTTTGTGAGTTTTGAGGAACCTGAAATTTCTAACTGCTCGGCGACTTGTTTAAGTTCTGGCACAAGCATTCCATTCAATTGCAAAATATCGTACATTACGCTACTTTTAGTTAAATTTTTTCTTGAAAAATTTTTGTTTGAAAATATTAGGTGACAATACTTAACGGAAGGAGTTTTGAAAGTTTATCAACCTAAATGTGTGTGTGTGTGTAGTGATTGATTAATGTTTTAATTGAAAAAATTCTGAAACATTAATTCTAAAATTAAATTGTGATAATTCTAAATCTAATTTTTTTAATATCTTTTTATAAATTATGTTTATTTTGATTTCTCTAACCTAAACCTTGTTTACACAAAGGTATACTAAAGAATTTATAGAAACTCTTGAATATATTTAAATAAATAATTTGTGAAAAATTCGAAAATGATTTATTTGAAATAGGTTGCTTTTTGTAGTGCAAAGAACATTCCACAAGTGTAAAAATATTCTTTTAAAAGTCTTTTATTAAAGTGCCGCAAAAATAAGGTATATTTTTAATATTCATATACTATCTTTGCAAAAAAGATTAATTTCTTTATGAAATCTTTTCTTTTAACGTTTTAAATTCAATTTTTGTTGGTAAAAAATCATTTTTATCGAAATGATTCTTTTAATCACTATTCAATAATTGAAAATTATCTATTTCATAGAACAGTATTATTAACTAAAATATATCGTGTTTTTGAGAATATACTTGCAACATGAATAAATAAAACGATAGCAAAACAACGAATAATTATTAAAAAGGAATTTTATTTATACTTATTCAGTTAAGTCAACATTATAAAAATATAGCCGATTAAACATTTTGTTATTTATTAATTATCTATTTCCAAAATAGCCGATTAACTATTAACAAATAATTATTAACGAATAATATGTTACAAACAACTTTTATTAGAGAACAGAAAGCGTTAATCATCGAGCGTTTCAAGAAACGTAATCTTGATGCTACAGAGATGATTGAAAAAGTAATTGGATTAGACGATAAGCGTAAAAGTACGCAAACCGATTTAGATAATTCCTTAGCTGAAAGTAATCGTATCTCTAAAGAAATCGGCGGTTTATTCAAACAAGGCAAAAAAGAAGAAGCAAACGCTGCTCGTAAAGGTGTAAGTGAATTGAAAGAAAAAATTAAAACTTTAGAGCAGGAATTAAAAGCTGTAAAAGTTGAATTACAAACTGCACTTTACGATATACCTAATGTTCCACATGAAAGTGTTCCAGCTGGAAATACTGATGAGGATAATGAAGTTTTCAAAGCTTGGGAAGGAGAAATACCGACTTTACATGCTGAGGCAAAACCACATTGGGAATTAGTGGAGCAATATGATATTTTGGATATGAAATTAGGTGCTAAAATTGCTGGCGCTGGTTTTCCATTGTACAAAGGTAAAGGAGCAAAGTTGCAACGTGCTTTGATTTCATTTTTCTTAGATGAAGCGGAAGCCGCAGGATATTTAGAAATCATGCCGCCGCATTTGGTGAATGAAGATTCTGCTATTGCAACGGGTCAATTACCTGATAAAGAAGGACAAATGTATCATGCGACTGCGGATGATTTATATTTGATTCCGACTGGAGAAGTTCCGATTACAAATATTTATAGAAATACAATTGTAGATGAAAAAGATTTTCCAATCAAGTTGGCTGGACATACACCATGTTTCCGTCGAGAAGCAGGTGCTTATGGTGCGCATGTTCGTGGTTTGAATCGAGTTCATCAATTTGATAAAGTAGAAATCGTTCGCATTACACATCCTGATAATTCTTATAATGAATTACAAGAAATGTTGAATCATGTGGAAGGTTTATTGCAAAAATTAGAATTGCCTTATCGTATTTTAAGACTTTGTGGCGGTGATTTAGGGTTTACTTCTGCTTTAACTTTTGATTTC
>CAZEOC010000488.1:0-3069 GCA_964513525.1 uncultured Saprospiraceae bacterium
CAACCGTTTTTATGGGCAAGTAGGAAATGGAAGTGCCGACCACGCCTGGTGGGGCCCTGCCGAAGTCATGCAAATGAATCGCCCTGCTTATTATGTAGATGCGAATAATCCAGGGTCAGATTTAACGGGAGAAACGGCAGCTGCTTTAGCCGCAGCGAGTATGATTTTTGCCGACGACGACCCTACCTATAGTGCTGAATTGCTCGAACATGCGATAGCGCTTTATAATTTTGCGGATACTTATCGTGGAAAATACTCGGATGCTATTACTGATGCATCGGCTTTTTACAACTCATGGAGTGGGTATCAAGATGAACTGGTATGGGGAGCCATCTGGTTATATCGTGCTACTAATGATGCGGCTTGGTTGACCAAAGCACAAACAGAATATCAATATTTAAGTACCGAACAAGGTTCAACGGATAAGTCCTATCATTGGACCTTGGCGTGGGATGATAAATCTTATGGCTGTTATGCTTTAATGGCGCAATTGACTGGACAAGAAAGTTATATGGAAGATACCGAACGTTGGTTAGATTATTGGTCAACGGGTTATAACGGTGACCAAATTACTTATTCTCCCGGTGGGCAAGCACATTTGAGTACTTGGGGTTCGCTGCGGTATGCGGCAAATACATCATTTGTCGCCTTATTATATAGTGACGTGATTGCCAGTTCTAACCCGACTAAAAGCGCAACTTACCTAGATTTTGGTATTTCACAAATCAATTACGCTTTGGGTAGTAATCCCAATAATCGCTCTTACGTATGTGGGTTTGGTAATAATCCACCCATCAACCCTCATCATAGAACCGCACATGGTGCTTGGACCAACAACATTGGTTCACCGACCGATAATCGCCACATCCTATACGGTGCTTTAGTTGGCGGGCCATCTAGCGCCAACGATGAATATACCGATGATCGTGGCGACTATATCGCCAATGAAGTGGCGACTGATTATAATGCGGGCTTTACGGGGGCGATTGCCAATTTAGTAGGACGTTTTGGTGGAACCATTATCAACGATTTTCCACAACCTGAAACCTACGATGTTTGTGAAGAATACTTTAACGAAGCTAAAATTAATGCGTCAGGCAATACCTTCACCGAGGTAGCAGTCTTGGCAACCAATCATTCTGCTTGGCCCGCTATGGAAACAGAGGACGTTTGTTTCCGCTATTTTGTAGACATTAGCGAAGGAATTAATGCTGGATATTCCGTTGGAGACTATACGATTAGTAGGAATACTGCGCCATCAGGCACCACCGTTTCCGATTTGACACAATGGGAAGGTACGGTTTATTATGTCGAGGTTTGTTTTCCGAATACGAATATTTACCCTGGCGGGCAATCCGAGTCCTATAAAGAAGCACAGTTAAGAGTCGCATTGCCAAATAATGCACCAGCTACTGCTTGGGATCCCACCAATGATTGGTCTTATAATATTTCAGACAATATCCCATTGAATAATACTATACAAAGCAACCCTCGTATTCCTTTTTATAATAATGGAGAATTACTTTGTGGCGAATTACCAGCAGGGGGCAATCAAAACAGTAATCCAGTAGCAAATATTGTAGCCAATCCTACTAGTGGAAATGCGCCTTTATATGTCTCTTTTAGCGCCTATGGTTCAATGGACCCTGACGACAGTGATGACCTAACTTTTACTTGGGATTTTGGAGATGGCCACACCCATCCAGGTACTACTACCAATCACGTTTTCGTTACCCCAGGCGTTCATGTCGTCTCTTTGACCGTGGAGGATGGCAATGGTGGTTCAGATACAGAAACGATTAACATTACCGTGATAGACCCAACTCCACAAGCACCAACAGCCGTCATAGATGCTACGCCAACCAATGGTGGTTATCCCCTGAACGTCGAATTTGATGGTTCTGGTTCTACCGACCCCAATGCCGATGTATTGACTTATAGTTGGGATTTTGGGGATAGCAATACAGCCACAGGCTCGATGGTCAACCATACTTATACTACTATTGGCACTTATACGGCGACTTTGATTGTTGATGATGGTGGAAATGGAGGTAGCGATACGACAACAGTTACTATCGAAGTCATTAATTTAGCTCCATCTGCTGCTTTTACGGCATCGCCTAATTTTGGACAACCGCCTTTATTAGTGTCTTTTAATGCGGCTAATTCTACGGATCCAAATGGGGATATTTTAACTTATAATTGGGATTTTGGGGATGGCAATACAAGTACAGGCGTGACGACGAGTCACACCTATTCCAATGAAGGGACTTACACGGCGACTTTGACCGTTAATGATGTCAATGGTGCAACCGATGTAGCCACTAATACCGTCACGGTGAGTTTGACGACTTGTAGTTTGGTTCTAAAATACAAAACATCTGACAACAGCAGCAACGGCGCAACCGATAACCATATCCGTCCCCATTTTATGATTGAAAACAACGGAGACTCGTCTGTTGATTTACAAGATATTACCATTCGCTATTGGTATACCAAAGAAGCTAATGCCGACCAAACTGCCTGGATTGATTGGGCACAAATTGGCGGCAGCAATGTCACTACTAATTTTGTGACTATGGATAATCCTGTGGATGGAGCAGACCATTATTTGGAAGTGGGTTTCACCGCAGGCGCAGGAACGATTGCTACCAATGCCAATAGCGGTGAAGTACAAATCCGATTTGCCAAAACAGATTGGTCAAATTATGAGGAGAACGATGACTACTCTTACGCTATGGATTATAATACTTACCAAGAATGGGACAAAGTGACGCTATATTGCAATGGTAGTTTGGCTTGGGGGATAGAACCTGGAAATAATGGTGATAGTGGTGATAATGGCGACAATGGTGATAATGGCAATTGTACTTCGGAAACCATGATGGTAAGTGGCACTACAGGAGAAGGATTCATGGCTGCTGACGCCTATCAAGCTATTACTTCTATCATTGCTAATGGAATCGTCGAGTCTGGAACAACCATTACTTTTAAAGCTGGAAGTTCTATTTCCCTAATGGAAGGATTCCATGCTGAGGCGGGAAGCGAGTTTAGTGCTATTATTGAGGA
>CAZEOC010000489.1:0-3050 GCA_964513525.1 uncultured Saprospiraceae bacterium
AAAGTATAATTTATAATTCGTTACTTTGTTGTCATAACAACAAAGCAGTTTAACAATTATTTATTTTTATAAACTAAATGTTAAAATTATATGTTTAATACAATGTAAATCAATACTTAATGTCCTTTTAAAAAAACAATAAATAGCACTAAATAATTTAATAGTGAATATTTAGTAACTGTTTTTCACTTGCTAAATATCCGCTAAGAAACAAAAATCGAACAACTATGAATGACCAAGCAAAAATATTATTGGTAGAAGATGACCAAAACTTCGGAGATGTTTTGCGTTCTTATCTTGAAATGCACGATTACGATATTACATTAGCAACTGATGGCGAAGCAGGTTTCAAGGCTTTTCACCAAGGAAAATATGACTTATGTATTTTTGATGTAATGATGCCAAAAAAAGATGGTTTTACATTAGCCGCAGAAGTTAGAGAAACAGATAAAGAAACACCAATTGTGTTCTTGACTGCAAAATCTATGAAAGATGATATTATCAATGGATTCCGTTTGGGTGCAGATGATTATATCACAAAACCTTTCAATTCTGAAGAGTTATTATATAGAATTCAAGCAATTTTGAAACGTAGTCAACCGACTGATGGAAAAGATGAAAATCAAACAGAATTTGTAATTGGTAAATATCACTTCGATTATCCAACTCGTTTATTATCTGCTGATGATGAAGAAACAGAGAAATTGTCTCCAAAAGAAGCACAATTACTACGTTTATTCAGTTTATACAAAAATGAGGTTTTACCTCGTTCTATCGCTTTAACACAAATTTGGGGTGAAGACAATTATTTCACAGCAAGAAGTATGGACGTTTTTGTAACAAAATTGAGAAAATACTTGAAAGCAGACGGAAATATCGAAATCGTGAATATTCACGGAAATGGTTTCCAATTATTGATTCAAGAAGTAGAAGGACAACAATAAATTGAATAAATAATTAGCAATGTGCAATTGATAATTATTACAAAATACAAATACTATGAAGCGAGGCGAAAGTCTCGCTTTTTTTGTTTATTCAAAATAATAGTTATACTCATTTTTGTTAACAAATATACAATACAACACCTTCCCTATCTCAAAATACACAATCAATCATTCACATAAGCTTTTTTAATAAAAAAACGTTTTACTTTCGAGTGTCCAAATGAAAATGATACCTTAACTTAAAATAAAAGATTATGAAAAAGCATGCAAGTTTATTGATATTGATGTTGCTGACTTTAGCGGGTTATTCGCAACTATTAGACGACACACCAAAGATAAATTGGGGTGAAGAATATAAACGTCCAAACTTTTCGGCAGTAGAGAAAATAATTACAAGTGATAACTCTGGAACTTATGTTTGGAGAAATAAATCAGGGAGTTTAACGAATCGAGAAGTCATCATTGAGCGTTATGACAAAGATTTGAAAATGGATAAAACAGGTGTTCTAAATATTCCATTTTCAATGATTAATAATAATGTAGAAATAGTTGATATTTTTCCTTTTGCTGGGAAAATTATCACGCTAACTTCTTTTTACAATAGTGCTGATAATCGTAATACACTTTATGCTCAAACGATTGATAGAACAACATTACAACTGAATAATGATAGAAAAGAAGTTGGTGTAATCGAAGCAAAACGCCGTACTAATAAAGGTGGTTTTACTTATGAAATTTCGAGAGATAGTTCTAAACTTTTGGTCTATAGTGATTTGCCTTTCAAGTTTAGAGGTGGAGAACGTTTGTCTTTAAATGTCTTTAACCAAAACTTAGAAAAACAATGGCAAAAACAGGTAGAATTACCATTCAGAGATAATAATTTCACAATGGAAAGTATCGAAGTTGCTCCAAATGGAAATGTTTATTTATTAGGACAAATCATAGAAAACACACCATTATTTCAGTTGAGTTTTAATCAGCCAAACTACGATTATGTTGTCGTCGCTTATACGAATAAAGGAAATGATGTAAAACAATATGATGTTTCTTTAGGAAATGATTTCATCACAGATTTAACGATTCGAGTAGATAATAAAGGAGATTTAATTTGTGCTGGTTTTTACTCAGAACGCAGTTCTCGCAATATGAAAGGTGCATTTTTCTCCAAAATAAATGCAGATACAAAAAAGATGTATGATATTAAAAAAGGAGAATTTAGTTCTGCCTTTTTAGAGCAATTTATGTCGAAACGTAGAGCAAGAAAAAAACGAGAATTATTTAGTTATCGAATAGATGAATTGGTTTTGAGGAGTGATGGCGGTGCTTTGATGGTCGCAGAACAATTCTATATTAGAGTAGTAACGACAACAGATCCGAACGGATTTCAAACGACGACGACGACTTATTACTACAATGATATTATTACGGTAAATATAAATCCTGACGGAACAATTGCTTGGGCAACGAAAATTCCAAAACGCCAAGTAGATGGAAATGGTCTATTTTCTTCTTATGCGATGACGATTAGTAAAGGAAAAATTTATTTCATTTATAATGATCATCCTAAAAATTTGACTCGAACGAATTATAAAAAAATTAAAAATTTTAATGGCAAACGTTCAGTTGTAACTTTGGCAACTTTGAGTCCTGATGGTTCTTACAAAAAGACACCTTTGATGAATAATCGAGAAGAACGCATCATTACTCGACCAAAAATCGCTCGGCAAGTAACCAGAGATGAGTTGATTTTATTTGGGACTTATAATAAGCGGTATAAGTTTGGTTCAGTGAAATTTTAAATACTTTTTTTGAACCGCAGAACAGATGAATTACGAATATCGAATTACGAAATTTGACCTTCTTTACCGTGATTCTTTTCATGAAATAATTCGTCAAACTTCGACATTCAGTATTCCTCAGTTCAATATTCTGCGGTTCCCCAAAGAAGTTCCCTCATTCATATACCGATTTCAAACCAAGATTTGAAGTTTTCTTACATTTGATTGAATCAACGATTTTCAATTTCGTTATTTTAGAGAACATTTATTCAGAAAAATAACAAAGATGAAAACCATTAAAAATTTACTTTTAATTACTATTCTCTTA
>CAZEOC010000490.1:0-3046 GCA_964513525.1 uncultured Saprospiraceae bacterium
ATTTTTGTTAGATGGTCGAGTAATTGATATTAATGCTGTTGCTCGAAATCTTTTGGTGCGAGGAATTATTGCCCCTTTTCGTTCAGGCAAATCAGCTAAAGAATATAAAAAATTGTGGACACCAGAAGGTTCTCCATTAAAAATATTTGGATACGCATTGAAAGATGGTGTTCAAGATATTTTAGGCGATGAATTCATTGTAAAATTAGCCATGCGTTATCAAAGTCCGTCTATTGAATCTGCAATTGATGAATTAATTGAAGCTAAAGTAACAGAAATGATAGTTGTTCCGCTTTTTCCTCAATATTCATCTGCTTGTGTTGGTTCTATTCACGAGGAAGTAATGCGATTATTAAGTAAACGTCAAGGTATTCCTGCTTTGAAAATGATTCATTCTTATTTTGATTATCCACCAATGATTGAAGCTTTTGCCGCAAGAGCGAATCAATACGATATGGATAGTTATGACCATGTTTTATTTAGTTATCATGGTGTTCCAGTTCGTCATATTAAAAAAGGTGATGATTTCAATCACTGTAAATTAGGCGAATGTTGTAATACAATTACACCAACAAATCAGCATTGTTATCGTGCGAATTGCTTTGCAACGACTCGTGCAATAGCTAAACGTTTGAATATTTCAGAAGAAGATTATTCCGTTGTTTTCCAATCTCGATTAGGAAATGACCCTTGGTTAGAACCTTATACAAGCGATGTAATAGAACAATTAGCAGAAGAAGGCAAAAAGCGAGTTTTGGTATTTTGTCCTGCTTTTATTGCAGATTGTTTGGAAACCGTAATTGAAATTGGGGAAGAATATCAAGAAGAATTCGAAGAGTTTGGTGGAGAAAAACTACAATTAGTTGAAGGTCTAAATGATCATCCGCTTTGGATAAAAGCTGTTTCAGAATTAGTTTTGGAACAGGTTTAATTTAAAAAACATAGGTACATAGAAACATAGACTAATTTCAGTTTTACTGAAATTTTAAAAAATACATTTTGGTAATGCCAAAATCAAACTATTTTTTCTATGTACTTAAGTAACCGCTCACAAATAAGTACAATGTATTTCGATTTATTTATGACCGATTACTTATTTATTTCAAAGCAAGTAATATCCCGAAATCAAGAAACTCAAAATTAATCCTAAACTATAAATCGAATACATTTTTACATTACAATATTCTACTAATCGAATCTGAAATTTCTTACGATTATAAATAATTAATACAATTCTTTCTATCATAAATGCAATAACCGAAGCAAAAGCGATTCCTGCCATTCCATAATATTTTAATAAAATAATGCTGAAAATCAGATTGAAAATGATTTCAATAATTGAAGCATATAGAATGATTTTCGTTTCATTTAATCCAATCAAAATCGTTTGCGGAAGTAGAATTCTACTACAAAGAATCAATAAATAAATATTAAAAATCAAAGCTGCATCTTCAAATTCTGTATTAAAAACAATCGGAAAAGCATAAGGAGAAACAAACATCAAAATAGCAGAAATACCAAAAAGTGGCAACATTATTTTTGAAGTACGAGTTTTTAATTGAGCCAAACCAGCTTTCAAATCAACCGAAATATCCGCAATTAGTGCAGAAGCAATTGCGCCAATTAGAGCTGTTGAAAGTGGAAATTCCTTTGCACCAGATTCATAGATTGCTAATCCATCAATTCCAAAGAATTTAGTTACCAAAACTTTATCTACATAATTCATAATGCTACCAATAAAGAAATATAACATCAAAGGAAAAGCAATGATTAAATAAGGTTTTAGGATTGTTTTATCAATTAACGTTTTAGCATTTAAACGCAAACTATTCAGTAACCAAATATATTTGGTAATTGCCAAAATTACTAAGCCAATAAAACTATATTCAAAAGAAAAACCTAAAAGAACTGGTATAATAATAACTAATAATTGCCCACCAAAAGCATATAAACCAAAGGCAATAATTCCTTTCGGTTGCTTTTTCAAAATGTAAATATATTCTACTAAATAAGTTGGAATATTAATCAACCAAAACAAACACATCCAACCCAAATAAGGTAAAGTTTCGTTTTCGTAATCGGTAAAGGTTTGAGTTAATAATTCTTGATTAAAAAAGAGTAAACTACTGATAATCAGGGATAATAATTGAAAAAGCAGAAAAACATTAAACAAAAAAATAGCTTGTTTTTCTTTATTTACTTTTGGGAATGCTGCTAATAAACCATCTAACAAACCTGAAATCCAGAAGAAAGTAAATGTTCCACCAATTAATAATAGTGCATCATAAATTCCAATTTCGGCAGCAGATAAACCTGTTTTCGCTAATAATATTCGTATTAATATTAAAAATGAAAACCGTAATAATTGAAAAATTTGTAAACTTCGTACTGTATCCATAAGTGTTGAGATATATGAAGTCAGACCGCTTCGCTGTCAGATTTTCTACTTCAGTGAGTTTTCACTTTTTGCTCTTAAATAAATAGCAAAATGGTTTATTTTCCTAATAAAATTCGTCGTCTCTAACAGCAAAGCGGTCTTAAATCTACCTTCTCATTAAAGTTCTTCCAAAATTTCCTTGAACTCTACACCGTATTCTTTCAATTCTTCTAAAACTGATGCATAAACACTTTTCTTTACAGGAATTTGAACACCAGTTTCAGTAATTTTTCCTAATAAAATTTGTTTTACAAAGATACCAATTGGTAAACCAACTAATTTTGCCATTCCTGTATTTACTGAGCTTTCACCATGTAAAACCATAGTAGATTGTAAACGGTATTTTTTGCGTTTCAATGTATATTTGAAGACGTGATGCAAAACCACCATATCTTTATCTTCTTTCTCTAAACTTAGTTTTTCAACTAATAAATTTTCTAAAATTTTAGCTGGTGTCGCATTCGGAATTCCGATTTGACGACGATCAAATAAACCTAACCATTCTAATTTCTTGATAATTTCTGAACTTGGACCTATTCCTAAGAAATTCGCTAAACGCTCTTTTATAGTTCCTGAGATATAAGGATTATCTAATAAAAATGCATCAAC
>CAZEOC010000491.1:0-3045 GCA_964513525.1 uncultured Saprospiraceae bacterium
TATTTATAAACAAAGTAGTGATTGTCGGCACGAGCTGCAATTTGTGGCGTATGTGTAATCGAAATTACTTGATGACGATTCGCTAAATCTCTTAAAATATGTCCCATTTTCAAGGCAACATCTCCAGAAACTCCAGTATCAATTTCATCAAAAATCAAAGTTGGTAAAGTAATCGCATCCGCAACTAATGATTTGGTACAAAGCGTTAAACGAGCCAATTCACCACCAGAAGCGACATTTTTAATATAATCTAATTTAGAACCTTTATTTGCTGCAAACATGAAAGCAACTTGGTCAAAACCTGTTGCATTTAATTCTTGTATTTGATTACATTCAATTTTTAATCGAGCATGTTGCATTGATAATTGCGTCAACATTTTATGTATTTCTTCCTCAAAAAATGGAATTACACCTAATCGACGTTCAGAAAGGAACATTGCTTTTTCTCTCAATATTTTTTCCTGCTTATCAATCCTAATTTCTAATTCCTCAATTGCTTCAGTCGAATTAGAATGACTATCTACTTTAGTCTGAAGTTGTTCTTGAATTGCTAATAATTCTGTAACCGAATTGACTTGATGTTTTTTCTGTAAACGATACATCAAATCCAACCTTTCGCCAACTTCTGAAATGCGTTCTTCATCATATTCTGTATCATCGGCGATACTTTCAAAATCATTCGCAACTTCTTGCAATTCAATGATTGCACCTTCAAAGCGGCTCAAAACATCTTTTAATCCTTTATGAAATTTTGCAACTCCGCTAATTTCATTAGATAATTCCTGTAACTGATTATTAATCGCTTGTTCATCATTGCTCAAAGCTTGAAATGCTTTATTTAAAGACATTTTAATCCCTTCCGCATTAGATAAAATTTCTAATTCTTCTTCTAAACTTTCTTGTTCATTCGCTTCAAAATTGGCAGTGCTCAATTCTTCTAATTGAAACTCCAAGAAATCCATTTCTTGAGCTGCTTTGTGCTGATTATCAATCAACTTTTGAAGCTGTTTTTTATCTTTTTGATAACTTTTGAAAATATCTTGATATTCTAATAAATACGGTTGGTTTTTTGCGATGGCATCCACCATTTCCAGTTGAAACGCTTCCGTGTGAATATCCAAAGTATCAAACTGTTGATGTAAATCAATCAATTCTGCTGATAATTCTTTCAATATTTCTAATCGAACTGGCGTATCATTCACAAAAGCACGAGATTTTCCTGAAGGTGTAATTTCTCTACGAATCGAAACTTCTGTATCGTAGTCCAATTCTTTAGCATCAAAAAATGGTCGTAAATCATAGTGCAATACATCAAAAGTAGCCTCAATGACACACTTTTTATCTTGATTTTTTAATAATCGAGTTTCGGAACGATTCCCCATTATTAAACCTAATGCACCCAAAATAATTGACTTTCCTGCACCAGTTTCTCCAGTGATAATGTTGAGTTTTTCTGAAAACTCCATTGTCACTTCATCAATGATAGCGTAATTCTTTATGTAAAGTTTTTGAACCATAATTTTTCTAATTTAAAACAAGATGTTTTAAAAAACTGAACAAATTTACTATTTAAAACGGAATTTATACAAATGTTAATAAAAAAGTTGTGGGTTACGGGTTGAAAATTGGATTTACCTGCTTTAGTTATTCTATCACGAATGATACGAATAAAACGGATTCTACACTGATTTTAATTTACTTCGTAAATGCTATTTCATGAAAAATCCGCAACTCGTCACTCAAATTACCTCGACATTCTAAACCAATTTAATTCAGAACCAACAAACTTATTATACTTTTTAATTTTTTGAAGTGATTTTGCAAATTTTTGAAAATCCTTTTTATTACGATATTTCTTAAAGGCTTTCTCTTTCAAAAATGCTTGATACACCTTTTTATCTTTAAATAAATCTGCTTTTTTTGCCATTTTTAGTGTTGTTAACATAGCAGGTTCATTTTCTTGTTTTGCATAAACAATAGCAATTCGATAATCCATAAAACCCGAATATATTGATTTTGGATTTTGTTCGATTTGTTTTGCTTGTTCGTAATAAGACAAAGCGGTACCATAATCTTCGGAATCCAAATAAGTATTTCCGATTTCTTCCAAAGCATATTTCAATTTTGGGTTTAACTCTAATGCTTGTTCAAAGGAAGATTGAGCGGCACCAAGATTTTGCTGTTTTCGAAAAACCATTCCTTTATAGAAATGCACCATCGGTTCAGAAGGGTTCAAAGCTGTTGCTTTTTGAATATCGAATTGAGCTTTTGGAAAATCACCTAAAAAATAATTCATTGCTGCTCGATTAAAATAAGCAATAAATAAAGTGTTATCTGCTTCGATTGCTTTGGTAAACCATTTCCGTGCTTCCCGCATATCGTAAGACGAAGGCAAGGCGATATCTTGATTAAAATATTGAGCAGCACCGATATTATTATACGCCATTGCAAAAGTTGAATCAATAGAAACCGAACGTTTGAAGTCCAATACAGCTTGGTCAAAATTTTCCAAATAACAATGCGTCATTCCTCTATCATTATATGCATAAGCATGAAAAGGTTCTAATGCAATGGTTTTAGAATAAAATCTCACCGCTTCTTCTAAATTGCCTAAAGCATAAGACATTCTACCAGCAGAATAATAAGCTTCTGCATCTTTTGGATCCAATTCGCATAATTTTTCAAAATCAGCTAAAGCTGCTTCATAGTTTTCTAATTTTCCAAATGTTCTTCCACGATAATAATAAGCACGAGGATAGTCTGGATAATCCACTAAAAAAGCCGTAAAATCTTTAATCGCTTTTTCGTATTCTCCTTGTCGTTTTGCTAATAAACCACTTTTATAATCGGAATAATCAACAGTTTCGGGTTGTGCGATTAAAACGGTAAAACTGAATAGTAAAATTGTAATAATTGATATTCTCATTGTCCATGATTTTAATGATACTACAAGATAGAACATCTAATCTTTTTGAAGTTATAAAAACTACAAATTCATCACTTCATTATACAAAAAGCAAAATTAATTAGGCATTTGTTAAAAAA
>CAZEOC010000492.1:0-3021 GCA_964513525.1 uncultured Saprospiraceae bacterium
CTTTAAGGCAATAACATTGGTAAACCAACCCATTAAACCTGCCGTAAAAGGAATAATTAAATACAACCAAATATCTGGTTCGTTTTGAACGAAATAGACAATATCTAACCATATTTGATTAATAATTTCCACAGAAAGTAATTTTGTTTTTCAAGAATAATTGATGAGTTACAAAAATAGTAAAACATATATTAGATATTAGATATTTATCAATATATTTTGAATCTGTCTTATAATATATTAGATTGGAAATTCTATTTTTGAATGAAAATATGCAGTTGAAATGTCGTCTATGTTGAATAACTGTAAATATTCTTATGAAAAAAATATAAATCTGACAACTAACTTATTATTTAATATGATAAATATAAGGTAGAACGTATTTTTGTCATTCTAAATTAAGAGTGAAGATTATTAATTGACTTTTGTAAACTAATTAAATATAAAAATGGATATTTTCGATCGTTTAAAGAAAGATATGGGACCTATCGGTGCTTATGCAAAATACGCTGAAGGTTATTTCGTATTCCCAAAATTAGAAGGCGAATTAGGTAATCGTATGAAATTCAATGGAAAAGAATATATCTGTTGGAGTATAAATAGTTACTTAGGTTTAGCAAATCACCCAGAAGTAAGAAAGGTAGATGCAGAAGCTGCTGAAAAGTGGGGAATGGCATATCCGATGGGTTCGAGAATGATGTCTGGTCATACTCATTTACACGAACAATTAGAGGAAGAGTTAGCAGAATTTTCACAGAAAGAATCTGCTTATTTATTAAATTTCGGTTACCAAGGAGTTGTATCTATTATTGATTCTTTAGTTGGTAAAAATGATGTGATTGTTTATGACCGTGATACACATGCCTGTATTATTGATGGTGTTCGTTTACATTTCGGTAAACGTTTTACTTATAATCACAACGATGTAGAGAGTTTAGATAAGAACTTGGCTCGTGCAACTAAAATTGCAGAACAAAATGGTGGCGGAATTTTAGTAATTTCTGAAGGTGTTTTCGGAATGAGAGGCGAACAAGGTAAATTACGTGAAATCGTTGCTTTGAAAGAGAAATACAACTTCCGTTTGATGGTTGATGATGCACATGGTTTTGGTACTTTAGGTGCAAATGGACGTGGAGCAGGAGAGGAACAAGGTGTTCAAGATGATATCGATGTTTACTTCGCAACTTTCGCTAAATCAATGGCAAGTGTCGGAGCTTTTGTAGCTGGAGATAAATTCATGGTGGATTTCTTGAAATATAACATGCGTTCTCAAATGTTTGCAAAATCTTTAGCAATGCCAGTTGTTGAAGGTGCAATCAAGCGTTTAGAAATGTTGAAATCAATGCCAGAATTAAGAGAAAAACTTTGGGCAAATGTGAAAGCATTACAAGATGGATTGAAAGAAAACGGTTTTGATATTGGACAAACGAACTCTTGTGTAACGCCAGTTTATTTACAAAGTGGTTCTACTGAGGAAGCAATGGCATTAGTACATGATTTACGTGAAAATCACGGTATTTTCTGTTCTATGGTTGTTTATCCAGTTATTCCAAAAGGAATGTTATTATTAAGATTGATTCCAACTGCAGCACATACAATGCAAGATATCGAAGAAACTATTGTCGCTTTTGCAGCTGTTCGTGACCGTTTGGAAACAGGAGAATATATGAAGATTGGACAAGAAATGGTTAAAGGATAAAACTAATTTCTAATTCTAAAACTAAAGCCACAATTTCTATTTGAAATTGTGGCTTTTTGTTTTTTGTACTTATACATTATTTGAGTGTTCTTTTCTTGATTGAACTCTTATGTATTAAATTAATAAAGGGCAAAAAAAAGGCAGCCATTTGGCTGCCTTAACAAGTCTTATAAAATCTCACTAAACTGAAATATCTTTTGTTTTATTATTGTATTATTGAAAGGTAGTGATAAAGTAAATCTTATTTAGAAGTAGTTGCTAATTCTTGAACTGTTGAATCAGCCCCGTAAATGTTTAAAGTTATTTCGTAAGAAAAATTTGTCCAGTTGTCAGTAGAGTTATCTAAGTTTACTTTCGTTAAAACTAATTCTACTTTAGAAATTTCTTCATTAGTCAAATCAGCATTAGCAAACCATTCTTGAACTGAACGACCAACATGATTTTTCACTTTATTAATTTTATGTCCAACTTTTAAAGTTGCATTAGCATTACTTGTTAAAGTAGCACAAAAATTTTGAAAATTGATTCCACCGTTATCTGCATCAATAGTTAAAATCATTTCGTTATCATTATTAGTAATAGTAGCATCAGCAAAAAGCATCGTTTGATTCATTAATTCAGTGTTTGCTTCATGAAATGCAATTTGAGGAATAATAGAAGTTACATTTCCAATAATTCCACCTTCTGTCTTAGTAGATAAAGAAGTTAATAATTGTGCATTTGAAGTAGAAGTAAAAGCGAATAATGCGATGATGATGATTACTAAATTTTTCATGTTTCTAATTTTATAAGATTTTTTAAAACTTGTTGTTATCATTAACTGATATACTTCTATATATGCTAAATCAATGCCAAAAAAACTTGTTATTTGATAATCAATTGTTTATATATGTAGAATAATAAATATAATCCTATAATGAAATTTTGATGCAATTTTGGAAATATTTATATATTTTTTAATATGTGACATTGCAAATTGGTTTTATGTTGATATAACTGTTTATTTATAGTGTGTTATGTGTTAATGTGTGACTGATTAATTGATTTTAGAAGTAGTTTTCAAATTAATATAAAAGGTGTTTTTATTTCATTTCTCCATTTTGGAAATATGAATATGGAGTTATAAAATTGAAGCAGGAATCGTGGAATTCAAATTCATGAGAAGATTATTTATAGTAATTAGAGAAGTAATTGTTAGACCTAGTGATTAAGTTAATTACGAATCTTTTCTGAGCATTTACAGGAAACAAAATTATTAAATAAAGGTCAAAAAAAAGGCAGCCATTTGGCTGCCTTAACAAGTCTTATAAAATCTCACTAAA
>CAZEOC010000493.1:0-3016 GCA_964513525.1 uncultured Saprospiraceae bacterium
ATTAAATAAGAATTTACTTTAATAATTCGTAAAGTTGGACAACTTCTTTTGCTGCTTTTACATCATGTACTCTTAGGATTTTTGCACCATTTTGTAAAGCAACCATATGGAGAGCAGTTGTACCATTCAATGCCATTTTAGGTTCTACTTTCAAATATTTATATATCATAGATTTCCGAGAAATTCCTGCTAAAACTGGTAAATCAAAAATTTGAAAATCATTCATTTTTTTTAATAATTCATAATTATGTGGAATTGTTTTACCAAAACCAAATCCTACATCTAATAGAATATCGTTTACACCCAACTTTCGTAAAACACCGATTTCATTAATAAAAAAGTCTGTAACCACTTGTATAACATCATCGTATTTTGGTTGATATTGCATAGTCTTTGGTGTACCTTTCATGTGCATCAAAATATAAGGCACTTTCAAATCTGCTACGGTTTGATATAAATTTTCATCAAATTGACCAGCAGAAATATCATTAATTATATGTCCTCCACTTTCAATTGCGTTTTTAGCAACTTTAGCCCTTACGGTATCAATTGAGATAATTGTATCTGGAAATCGCTGATGAATATTTTCGATAATTGGAATTACTCGATTTAATTCAGTTTCTACATCTATTATTGTTGCTCCAGGTCGAGAAGACATTCCTCCGATATCAATTATATCTGCACCTTCGGCTAACATTTTTTCAGTTTGAAATAAAGCATTATCAATTGAATTGAATTGTCCACCATCAAAAAATGAATCTGGTGTAACATTCAAAATTCCCATTACTAATGGTGTTTCTAAATTGATTAATCTTCCTTTACAATTGATTGATTTCATGTAGTTTTGGTAAATGATAAATAATTAACTTAGTAATAGTAACACTTTTACAATAAGGTAGATAAGAAATTAATCACGAATTAAGAATTATAACAATTTCTACATCTTGGTTCGTATTCCGATTTTTCGCCTAAAAAAACTTCTGAATCATCATTGATTAACCTGTAAGAATGAGTAGCTAAATTTCCACAAACCTGACATATAGCATGGACTTTAGTAACATATTCTGCAGCGGAAAGCAAATGTGGCATTGGTCCAAATGGACGACCTTTAAAATCCATATCTAATCCTGCTATAATGACTCTAATTCCTTTCAAAGCCAATTGTTCGCACACTTGAACTAATTCCATATCAAAAAATTGTGCTTCATCTATTCCGACTACATCTACTTCAATTGATTCACAGATTGTCAAAATATCAGTTGATTTTTTGACTGGTTTAGAGCTTATTGAGTTAGAATCATGTGAAACTATTTTGGTTTCGTCATATCGAGTATCTACAGTTGGTTTGAATATTTCTACTCTTAAGTTGGCAATCATAACTCTTTTTAATCTTCGGATTAACTCTTCTGTTTTACCAGAAAACATAGATCCGCAGATAACTTCAATTGAGCCGCTTCGATGATTTGTAAAGTGTGGTTCTAAAAACATTAATTATAAAGTATAAAAGTTGAACATAAGATTTAATCAAAAAAAAGCATTATATAAATTACATAATATAATTCTTTGGCTTACTTTCTCTAAGATTAGAATCAAAAATAAGTTTATTAATGCAGTCAAAATATATAAACTTATTTAGAATTCATGCTTTAAAATGCAAACTTAAAAAATTAATATAAAAGTATTGGCTAAGAAATTTTATTATGAGAAAACTTATACTAATTTCGATAAAATTTGTATACCTATTTTTCATTGTGTAAATTTGACACTTTAACAAATAAAATTATGAACTGGAGTAAAGCAAAAGCAACATTATCAAGCATTCATAGATTGATAGCTATCTTTGAAGAGGCAGAAAATTTATCTACAATTGAAAGAGATTTGTTATTAAAACGTATCCAAGAATTGTATGAATTGGTATTGTTAAGTGAAACAGAAGAAGAGAAAAGGAAAGTAGTAAAACAACAAAATCCTACTCCAAAACCAGTTACTTCACCAGTAGTAGAGAAGCCAAGAGTTGAGCCGAAACCTAAGCCTGTTGTGCCACCTCCAGTTATTGAGCGACCAAAACCGAAACCACAACCAGTTATTGTGGAAACGCCGAAACCAATTGAAGTTCCTGTAAAAAAGGAAGTTCCTCAATATAAGGAACCGGTTGTAAGTCCGAAAATTGAAGTAACTGAAACGTCTTCTGTAAAAGAAGAAAATATATCAGAAGAAGTTATAGATTTATTTGAATTCAAATCTGCTACTGATTTATCTGAAAAATTAAGCGATTCGCCAATCAAAGATTTAAAAGCTTCTATGAGTATTAACGAACGCTTTTTAACAATTAGTGAATTATTCAAAGGAAATGCTGCTCGTTATAATGAAGTAATTGAAGTTTTGAATGGTTTATCTAATTTTGAACAAGCAAAATCATACTTGATGAAAGTTGTTATTCCAGAGTTTGAATGGACGGCAGAAAAGAAACAAAATTTAGCAAAGAAGTTTATTAAAAAAGTGAATAGACGCTTTTTATAAAATAGAAAAATTATGTTTTAATATATTGATAATCAGTGTGTTTTAACTAAATAGATTATAATTTTGATTTTAATTAATCACTTAGCACTAAATAATTGATGATTTTTAAACCATCAATTAAATATTACAAAATAATAAGGAATAAAATGAAAAAAATTGCAGTTTTTACTTCAGGTGGTGATGCTCCTGGTATGAATGCTTGTATCCGAGCAGTTGTTCGTACAGCATTGCATTATAAATTAGAAGTTTTAGGGATAAGAAGAGGATATGCAGGAATGATAGATGGTGAATTTATTCCAATGGATTCACGTTCTGTTAGTAATATTATTCAAAAAGGTGGGACAATTTTACAATCTGCTCGAAGTAAATCTTTCCGTACTCCTGAAGGAAGAAGACAGGCTTACGACCAGTTAACAAGAGCAGGAATTTCAGCAGTTGTTGCTATTGGTGGAGATGGTACTTTTACAGGTGCAGATGTTTTTTGTAACGAATATCC
>CAZEOC010000494.1:0-3006 GCA_964513525.1 uncultured Saprospiraceae bacterium
ATTCCTAATTCCTAATTCCTAATTCCTAATTCCTAATTCCTAATTCCTAATTCCTTCCGATAAAAATCGGAATGTCGCTATCGCTCCATAATTCCTAATTAAACCCAGTAACTTTTAGCTTGAATAATCACTTTTTTATCTTCATTAATAATTTGATGTGAGAAAGTATCATCTTGATTATCAATTGCTTGTATCAATATATTTTCGTCTAAAAGGGTTTCGTTTTTAAAAATAATATCAATCGTTTTCAAAGTTTGAGTTTCATGAATGATATTAGGCAAACTCTCTAAAATCCATTTAAAATACCAAATATGATTAACATGCTTATTAGGGTCTAAATCAAACCATTGCGTTTTATATTTTGATTGAAAATCAGCTTCTGAGAAAGTTCGCAATTTCCCTTTTGGAATCGGTAAACCATCATCTCTATTAATTTTCAATACTAATTCTTTTAGAAAATCGGGAACTAAAGCTATTTTTCTTTTAATAAAATCAACCAAAAGCCAAGACGAACTTGCTTGTGCAATTAGTTCATTATCAGTATTATATAATCGTAAATCTCTATAGAAAAAGAATTTATCAAAACCAGAGGGAAATGTTTTTACCGTAACTGTTTCGTGCAATTTGGGGTATTTGAAAACTTCGATTTTCATTCGACTCAAAACCCACATTAAATTCTGTTTCAATAATTCTTCTCCTGTAATTCCTAAATCAATCACATGAAGCCAAGCAGCTTCTTGAAAATAATTCACCAAATTATGAAAAGCAACATTTCCATTGATATCAATTTCACTTGCTCGAACTCTAAATTCTACTTCTTTATACATCTATTTTTGTAATTATAATTTGTTCAATTATTCAATAGTTTCAAGATTTTGCCAAATAACAATTCGTAATTAACCATTAACTATTGTTACATTTGGTGTTTTAGGATTGAAATATAAATAAATGTGCTTTTCTTGATGAAGATTTTTTGTTATTAACAAGGAAAAAACACAGACGAAGCCTTTGTTTCGGCGAGTATTTTTAACGCAGTTAATAGCAAAAAAACAAATCAAAAGTATGCAGTTATTTTTGTTTCAATTCTTATGAAAAACTACTAAGGTGCAATGATTACAATCGCTTTTTATCTTTTTATACTTTGTTTATTTACCCAAATAATTTACTGGATATTTGTGTTTTCTCGAGTTGCTTTTGCAAAAAAAACGAAGGAAAGCATTTCCTATACTGCTGATTATCCGATTTCTGTAGTTATTTGTGGGCATAACGAAGGCGAAAACTTCAAAGAATTTTTGCCAGAAGTATTAAGTCAAAAATATCCTAATTTTGAAGTTGTTGTCGTTAATGACCGTTCTACAGATAATTCGACAAAGATATTAGATGATTTTGAAAAACAATACAATCATTTACGAGTAATTCATTTAAATGATTTTGATAGAAAAATAATGAGCAAAAAGTTTGCTTTAACTATCGGAATTCAAAAAGCAAAAAACAATGTTCTTTTGATGACGGATGCAGATTCGAGCCCAAATTCAGCATTTTGGATTCAATCAATGGCTAATAAAATGACAGAAAACAAAAGTGTTGTTTTAGGTTATGTTATGTTTCATCGTCGAACGACTTGGATTCATAAATTCATTAGATACGATAAGTTCAATATTGCAATTCAATATTTATCCTTTGGTTTAGTTGGTTTGCCTTATATGGGTGCAGGACCAAATCTGATGTATAAAAAAGATTTATTTGTTCAAGCAAATGGATTCAAAAAACACGAACATATTGCTTCAGGTGATGATGATTTATTTATCAGCGAAGTGAGTAATAGTAAGAATACAGCAGTTAATTTGGAAAGCGATAGTTTCATTTACAGCGAACCACGAGAAACATTTAAAGCATTTTATACGCAAAAATCAAGACATATAAGCACGAGTTGGCATTACAAATGGTATCATAAATTACTTTTAGGAAGTTTAGCACAATCTCATTTTTGGTTATATATTTCTGGAATCATCTGTTTATTTGATACAACACTTATACCTTTTGTTTTAATCGGAATACTTACAAGATGGATAATTATGTTATTCTTCTATCATAAAATTACGAAACGTTTTAATGAAAAAGAATTACTTATCTGGTTCCCAATTTTAGATATTTTATATATCCTTTTTTATATAATTTTTGCTTTACCATTATTAAAAGGAAATGGAAATCGTTGGGAGTAAAAAACGAATGACGAGCCGTTTGCTGTGCTTACTTAACGACGGACGACCGCTTCGCTGACGATTGACCGATTATCCGAAAGTGATTTTTCTTTTTCGTCAGCGAGGTACGAGCAGTTGTCACTCGTTAAGGCGAAGCCGTTCGTCATTCGTTTTTTCTCAAATTCCAATAATTTTATTAATAAAAGCATCGTCAATATCTCCACCAGCAAAATCATCAAAAGCCTTATCTGTTACCTCAATGATATGGTCTTTTATAAACTTTGAACCTTCTCTTGCACCTTGTTCAGGAGATTTGATACAACATTCCCATTCCATCACAGCCCAACCATCATAATCGTATTGCGATAATTTGGAAAAGATAGATTTGAAATCAATTTGTCCATCGCCCAAAGAACGGAATCGACCAGGACGATTTGCCCAATCTTGATAGCCACCATAAACACCAGAACGACCTGTCGGATTAAATTCAGCATCTTTGACATGAAACATTTTAATGCGTTCGTGATAAATATCAATATTGGCTAAATAATCCATTTGTTGCAATAGATAATGACTCGGGTCATACAACATATTACAACGAGCGTGATTTCCTACTTCTTCTAAAAATCGCTCAAAGGTAGCGCCATCATGTAAATCCTCTCCAGGATGAATTTCATAACATAAATCAACGCCAGCATCGTCAAAAGCATTCAATATTGGTAACCAACGTTTTCCTAATTCTTTGAAAGCGGCTTCTACCAAACCTTGTGGACGTTGTGGCCAAGGATACATCGTTTGCCAAATC
>CAZEOC010000495.1:0-3003 GCA_964513525.1 uncultured Saprospiraceae bacterium
AAATGTAAAAGATGCTAAACTAATTCCTGTTTTATTAGGCGAACAAGATATTTTAAAAACTATGCAATTGATGCCTGGTGTAAGTTCTAACTCTGAAGGAAGTAGTGGTTTCTTTGTACGAGGTGGCGATGCAGACCAAAATTTGATTTTATTAGATGAAGCACCTGTTTATAATGCATCGCATTTATTAGGCTTCTTTTCTGTTTTTAATTCTGATGCATTGAAAGATGTGAAACTCTACAAAGGTGGAATGCCTGCGGAATATGGCGGACGAGTTTCTTCTGTAATGGATGTGCGTATGAAAAATGGAAATATGAAAGAATGGAATTTCTCTGGAGGAATTGGTGTGATTTCTTCTCGATTCACAGCAGAAGGTCCAATCCAAAAAGATAAAGGTTCGATTATCGTTTCTGCTCGTAGAACTTATGCAGACGTAATTGCGAGACCGTTTTTAGAAGAAGGATTTCAAGAGTTAGATTTGTATTTCTATGATTTAAACTTGAAAGCAAATTATAAAATAGGCGAAAAAGATAGATTATATTTCTCTGGTTATTCTGGACGTGATGTATTTGGTTCTGATGATTTTGGTTTTGATTGGGGAAATACAACAGGAACTTTACGTTGGAATCATTTATTCAGTGATAAGCTATTTTCTAATACAACTGCGATTTACTCAGATTATGATTATGGATTCAAAATTCAAGCTGGTGGAAATGGAATCAATTTAAGTTCTGGTATTTATGATTATAATTTAAAGCAAGATTATAGTTGGTATGCAAATCCAAAAAATACGATAAAATTTGGTTGGCAAACGATTTATCATCAAATGAAACCAAGTGTATTTACTTTTGATAACGGAGAAGTTGCAGCGGAAGATGAACAGGAACAAAAAGCTTTGGAAGGTGGATTGTATATTGCAAATGAACAAAAAGTCAGTGATAATTTGACATTGAATTACGGTTTACGATTGAGTACATTTTCTAATATTGGCGATTATACAGAAAAGGTTTATGATGAATTTGATAATATTCTGGAATCTACAACTTACGAAAGTGGTGAATTTTATAATACTTATTTAGGCTTAGAACCTCGTGTGAATGCAACTTATATTTTGAATGACGCAAGTTCAATTAAGGCTTCTTATAATCGAAATTATCAATATTTACATTTATTATCTAATTCTACTTCAGGAACACCAACCGATTTATGGATTGCAAGTTCTCCGCTTGTAAAACCACAAATTGCCGACCAAGTTGCTTTGGGTTATTTCCGAAACTTCAAGAATAATACGTATGAATTAAGCACGGAAGTGTATTATAAAAACTTACAAAATCAAGTTGATTTTGAAGATGGCGGAAGTGCGATTAATAATACAGAAGTGGAATCGGATTTGGTTTTTGGAAAGGGAAGAACGTATGGTTTGGAAGTATATTTCAAAAAGAAAAAAGGCGATTTTACAGGTTGGATAAGTTATACTTTAGCAAAATCAGAACGTCAATTTGAGGAAATAAATGATGGTACTTGGTTCTCTGCTCGTCAGGATAGAACGCACGATTTATCAATTGTCGGAATGTATCAAATTTCACCACGTTTCAATGTATCTGGAAGTTTTGTTTATTACACAGGAGATGCCGTAACATTCCCAACAGGAAAATATTTTGTAGATGGTGCTTTGGTGAATTTATATGGTGATAGAAATTCTGAAAGAATGCCAGATTATCATCGTTTAGATATTGGTGCAACCTATATTTTGAAAGATACAGATAAGTTTTATTCTGATTTGAATTTGTCTTTTTACAATGTTTATAATCGTAAGAATGCTTATTCGATTACGTTCGATATTGATGATACTGGAAGTGCACAAGCAACACAATTAGCACTTTTTGGTATTGTACCGTCTTTGACTTGGAACTTTAATTTTTAAATAAGAGAACTCACCCCAACCCCTCTCTTGAAAAAGAGGGGCTTTAAATCTCAACTTAATATGAGATGAAATTTTTGAGTTTTTCCGTTTATTTCAAGAGAATAAATGTATCAAATTTTTAATGAACAAATGGTTACCGTTTGTAGCGTTTACCATCAATTAATAAAAAAATGAAAAATAATAAATTATATATATTCGCTTTCGCTTTAATAGCAATGGCTTTTACTTCATGTGAAGATGTAATTACATTGGATTTAGAAAATGCAACATCACAATTGGTAATAGAAGCGGCAGTTGATGCGAATGCTCAAGCGATTGGTGTTTTATTAACAAAATCTAATGGATTTTATGATGAAATTAATTTGGAAACCGTAAATGATGCGACGATTATTTTGACGAAAGCTAATGGTTCAACTGTCGATATTCCTTATTTTGGAAATGGTTATTATTTAGCTACAAACTTAGGAATTAGTACAGATGATGAATTGTCAATTTTAGTTTCTACTAATGATGGCAATGAATATCGAGCGACGACTTATGTTCCGACGGCAACAAGTTTGGATAGTATTCAAGTTTTGGAAGAACAACGACCAGCTATTGGTGGAGGAAATGGAGAAGTTGAATTCCAATTATTTGCACATTGGCAAGATGAAATTGATATAGAAAATTTTTACCGAATTCGAGTAACTAAAAATGATACCTTACTAAATGCTGGTTATACTTTATCTGATGATATTTCTCGTGACGGAGCAGATTTTTCACAACCTGCTGTTTTTCAAACTTTTGAAAGTGGTGATACTGTAACGGTTCAATTATTATCTATTGATAAAAACTCTTATTTGTATTTCAGTGATTTAGCGGCAATTCAAGGACAAGGTTTCAGTTCTTCAACGCCTTTCAATCCAAATGGTAATTTTGATAATAATGCTTTGGGATATTTTGGAATATTTAGAAGTGATGAAGAAACAGTGATTTTACCGTAATGGATTCACTTCGGTGAGCATTCTAAATATTAGACAGGATAATTTTTTAATGGCAAAATTATCCTGTCTAATATTTAACTTTATTAAAATGCTAAA
>CAZEOC010000496.1:0-3001 GCA_964513525.1 uncultured Saprospiraceae bacterium
AAATCGTATAGCAAAAAAACAACTGCGTTATTTATACCCGTTTAATTATGTCCAGATACTTAAAAATTAAACTTTAAGCATACAAAAAAGGTATATGTTTCTTCATTAAAAAATAAACATATACCTTTTTTTGATAATTTAGATTTAGTCATTTTCTACTAAATTAATCAACAGTAACCATTGATTTTTCCAAAGTAAATCCAAAGGTAGAACCAACATTTGCACCACTTCTTACATTGATAGTTTGATTGTGCGCCTCGATGATATGTTTAACAATTGAAAGTCCTAAACCTGTTCCACCTGCTTCTCTTGAACGAGCTTTATCGACTCTATAAAAACGTTCAAATAATCGAGGTAAATGCTTATTACTAATCCCAATTCCATTATCGGAAACCTCAATTAGTAAATTAGAATCCATATCATAGAAACTAACTTGTACATAACCATTTTCCTTTCCATATTTAATGGCATTGTTGACCAAATTATCCAAAACTTGTCGAATTCTTTCTCTGTCAGCATAAACAAAAAACGGTTTATTACAACCTTCTTTTATTCTTAATGTAACCGATTTTTTTTCTGCTTTCAATTCTAAATCTTCAAATACATTAAGTGCCAATTTATGAATATCAAAACGACGTAATTCCATTGACAACTGTTCTCCTTCAATCTGAGAAATAACATCTAAATCCTCTACAATATGATGCAAACGGTCTAAATTTTGAACAGCACGTTTGATATATTTCATATTCACTCTATCATCATTTACTGCACCATCAACTAAGGTCAATAAATAACCCTGAATATTAAAAATTGGTGTTTTCAATTCGTGAGAAATATTACCCAATAGATTTCTACGATAATCATCCATCGGTGCTTTTTGAGCGTCTTCTTCTCTTTTATTTGTTGCCCATTCTATTACTTGCTTTTCTACTTCGTCAATAATGTGGCTATCAAAATCAAAATCTTCAATTGCATTTTTTTGATTTTTAGACATTTTCAAACTATGAATCGACTTATAAATCACCTTAATTTTGCGGTAGATATAGGTTTTAAGATAATAAGAAAAGCTATTATAAGCTGATAAATAACTTATAATAGTTGTCAACACACACAATACACCACTTTGCCAAGTCTGCATATAAAGTGCATATATTAGAGTTACCCCAAAAACACCAATTGTAGAATAATTAGCGGCATATTTTGTTATTTCTTTTGGAGTAGGATTTCTATGCTTTGCCATTTTATTAAAATATTATAGATATAATACTAATCCACATTAAAAATTAGTATTAATTTCAAACATGGATTAGTATAACAAAACAAAAGAGATTTATTAATAATAAATCTCTTTTACTCATGAATATATTGAAAATTTCTTTTATTAAAACTCGAATTTATAACCAATTCCTTTGATTGTTTTAATATAATTATCACCAATTTTCTCTCTCAATTTACGAATATGCACGTCAATCGTTCTATTTCCAACAATCACGTCTGTTCCCCAAACTTTATTGAAGATTTCATCTCTTGAAAATACTTTTCCTGGTTTTGAAACTAAAAGACAAATCAATTCAAACTCTTTTTTAGCTAACATAATCGCATCTTCATTTCTGTACACGACTACTTTTTCTTTATCAATAACTAAATCTGCAATTTTAATAATATTCTTACCTTCTTCTTGTAAACCTTTTCCAGCTCTACGTAATAAGGCAGTAATTCTACTGGTTAATACTTTCGGACGAATTGGTTTAGTAATATAATCATCTCCACCAACTTCAAACCCTGCAATTTGAGAATAATCTTCACTTCTTGCTGTTAGAAAAGCAATTATGGTTTCATTGAATTCAGGCATTGAACGTAGTTCCCTACACACTTCTACCCCATCCAAACCAGGCATCATTATATCTAATATAATTAAATTAGGTTTTACTTTTTTAGCCATTTTAATAGCCTCATGCCCATCATTTGCCATAGCAACCTGATAACCTTCTTTTGATAAATTATATTCTATAAATTCTAAAATATCTGGTTCATCATCAACAATTAGAATCTTAATATCTTCATTTTTCATAATCAGTCACTTTTCAATTAACAATGAGTGCAAAATTAGAATTAAGTTTTACCATTTGTGTTAAGTGAAAATTAATTCTATATTAAATTAATACAAGGTAAAGGTACATTTTGCATTGAACAAATATCAAAGCTACTAAAACACCTAAATTGACTAATTATATTCTTCTACTTTCAGTAGAGCATTTCCAAGTACTTCTTCTGAAGATTTCATGAATTTTAATTCATAATATTCTCCTTCTTTCCATTTATCAATCATATTATCATAATATTGACTTCCAGGATTACCAGATTGTCCACCAGGATAAACGCCATAAGCTTTGATTTCTTTTCCTAATTCTACAACCATTCGCCAAGAAGGACCAGTTTTTTCTTTATTTGCATTTGGTGAAAACTTACTTCCACTAACATTTACATTCTCATGCGAAAAAGGAGGTAAGGCTTTTCCCGTTAAATGACGAATACTTGTCGATTTCTGATTTTTCCAAATTGGAATAACTCCATTAAAGGATTCATAAGCTTGTTGAAACGCCATTAAACTCAAATCTGCAAAAGTCTCAACCTTTTCTGTTGTAAGAATATCAAAATAAGGAGATTTTGGTTGATTTCGAAGTAAGAAAGTTGTTCTCCAATTTTCAGGCGTTGTAATCGGAAAAGTATCTCGATAACGAATCACTTCATCCCAAAGTAATTCATAAAATTCATCATGATATTTATCAAAAAATGTTGGTGTCTTTAAATCTCGATTATAATCAAAATCCCATTCCATCAATTCTTCATAAATTACTAATTCATCTACTGATAACTGTGAAGTATCTAATTTTGCTAATAACAATGGTAATTCTTCTTCTGCGAATAAACTATGATTATCATTCTGTAATCCCATCAAATCTTTCACCTTAATACTATCCAAAGCTGCCAATTTTCTATT
>CAZEOC010000497.1:0-781 GCA_964513525.1 uncultured Saprospiraceae bacterium
ATAGGTTACATCTTGAAGTGAATTATATTTTTCTATCCCACCTAATTCTGCTACCATTTGTTGTAGAAGAAGAGTGGCTTTATTTGTTGTCTTTGGAATTTGTTGTTCTGACTTATTTTGACAGGCAGATAGTAATATTATAACTGATATTAGGATAGTATTGATTGGTTTCATGACTTGTATTTTGGATTTTTAATGATGTATTTCGATAATATAAATATAAGCGAAACTCAAAATTAAAAAAAGTTCTATATCAATCATTTTCGTTTTAGAACGAATATGTTTTATTTTGAATGTAGACTTTTAAACCTTATTTTTTGAATAGTGACACATGAAAAGTATAAAATATAAATAATTGATTATTAAATAGTTGAATTAAATTTATCTTAATTTGCTACCTTATTCATTTAGCTTACAAAGATAGTTTTTAATATAAAAAATGATTATTCACTCTAAATCTTATGCAATTCAAAATCAATCTTTATTATAAAAATATCGGATGACGAAATATGGTGATAATACCATCTCGTCATCCGAATAATAAACTCTAAATTAACTAACTAACTAAGAATTCTTAGTTAAACTTATAAGTTGCTGTCAAGAAAAACGCTCTTGGCATAATACTTTGAGTAGTAAATACAGCATTAGGATTAGCCGCTAATGCTTCTGGTGTGAAATTTTCAACATTATTTGCTTCAGTAAAATTACCTGGACCTTCCCAAGCCATAATACCATATGTATTCAAAACATTGTTGATGTTAAATGATAAATCAATGTTTTC
>CAZEOC010000497.1:791-2987 GCA_964513525.1 uncultured Saprospiraceae bacterium
GAAGGAATTTTCCATGCATTAACTTCATTTGCCCATCTTTCACCCATAAACTGGTAGTTCAATGAAGCTCTAAATTTCTCTGCAGTATAAGTAGGTGAAAGCATCAACATATTACCTACATGAGCATTCTTTGTATTTTCAAATACTTGTTTTGTATCATCTGCTGGTCCTTCGCCTTCAATCCATGTTTCATACTCAGGAACATTTGAATCTTGAAGTGTCAATACACCTCTAATGCTAAGTTCTTTTGTTAATAAAACATTTCCTTCTAATTCTACACCATATGAATTATATGCTTTAAATAATAATTCTGGTACATAGAAAGATAAGTTTGGATCCGTATCATCTTGGAATGTCAAGTAAATCGGAATATTAGATAAGGTAGAATAAAACGGTGTTACAAATAAATTTGCTCTTTTTGTTTTATACTTAATCCCTAATTCAGCTGAAGTCATTTGTTCTGGCTGTAAATCATAATTTCCAACTTGATCTAAAATACCAACATTAAAATAGAAAGATAAATCTGGTGTTTTACGACCAGTAGAATATCTACCATAAATAGCTAAATTATCATTAATCATGTAATTCAATCCAAGTGAATAAGAGAATGTCTCTGCAAAATTAATTTCTTTTGAGAAACTTTCCTCTGGGTTCAACGCCCAACGAGAATTATCATAAGTCGTTGCAAAATTACCATCTGAACCACCTGTTGTATCATCTGCAATTCCATAAGGTGTGATATAAGACTGATCAATTGCAAAGTTTTCAACTCTTACACCCCAATCTAAATTTAATTTATCTGTAATATCCCAATTATGTCCGAAGAACAAGGCAGTTTGCTGAATATTAGCAGTTGCTTGGTTTGCACCAAAGATTCCTCCACCTACTCCAAATAATCCTGTTGGAGAAGTTGCATTAAGTTCATTTCCACCAAAATCTACTAAACGCATTCCAACACCTTGAGGTTGATCTGTATAAGTTCCACCACTTGCAGCTAAAGAAATGTAATTAACTGTAGAAACGTTTGTATTACTATAATAAAGACCTCCTGTAAATGACATATTATCCAGCTCTTTGGTAATCGAAACTTGTGATAATAAATCACTCATTGGTGTTTCTTCATAAATAGCAGGATTGTATAATAATACATTTTCCAAAACGTCAGAACCTGGTAAAACCAAATTGTTGTTTGTGAAAGTTGGGAATGGAGGTCCCATTCCACTTGGAGGACCTTGTGTTACCGTACCATAACTTTCATTTGTTTGAGTATTATAAAACTCATAAGTACCAAATTGGAAGAAGTTTCCACTAAACGCCCAAAAGAATGGAAAGCCTGCTGGCTCTAAAACATTCACTGGACTAACTACAGCTGTTGTATTTCTGAATGTTTTCTTAGATGAATAGCGAGTATTCACACTTGCACGCCAGCCACTACCAAGATCATGATTCCAGTGTAATCCTACAGCAGTTTCATCAAATTCGTATAATCTTTCTGAATCATATTCTAAATCCTCATCAAGCCCTGTAACTGATGAAGCAACAGTAAATTTTTGAGGTTGAATTAATAAAGAAGTTGTATTATCAAATCCAGGTGCAACTTGAGGATCATCAAAATTAGTTGTTGGTGTATATTCAAAAGGTGCTGTACGGTCATTCAAATATTTTAAAGTCAACTTTAATGAACCTTTTCCATACTTCTTAAGGATATTTCCTTTTATTTGACCTCCATTACTTAATGTATAACCTGGGTTTTTTGCTCCATCTGCATTTCTAAAGAAACCACCGACATTATAAGTCCATGTTTTATCTTTAGAAAGTGGTCCACCAAAGTTAATGTCAGTTCTGAAATAAGGATTTTTTCCGTTTCCTTCTAATCCTCCTCTAACACTAACTTGACCTTCAAACTTATTACCACCAGTTTTTGAGATATAGTTGAAAATACCACCTGGCGCATTTGGTCCTAAAATAGCTGCAGATCCACCACGTACTGCTTCTACTCTTGCTATAGTAGCATCTGCTCTAAGATACATATCAGGATTTGAACTACCACTAATTCCAATTACTGGAAGTCCATCTTCTTGCATTGAAACATAGCGGAAATTACCATCTCTTGTAGCAGAACCTGCACTAAGTCCTCTTGTATATATACTATTCCCAATCTCTCCTGAAGAAGAATTTACATATACACCTGGAAGA
>CAZEOC010000498.1:0-2982 GCA_964513525.1 uncultured Saprospiraceae bacterium
AATATCCTTGTTGTGCAAGTTTAACAATGGGAATTATTGGTGGAAAATGGAAAACTGTAATTCTATTTCACTTAATGAATAAAACATTACGTTACAATGAATTGAGGAAAGAAATGCCAACCGTAACGGAACGCACATTAAGTTTGCAATTAAAAAAATTAGAAGAAGATGGAATTATTAAACGAAAAGTTTATACTTCAAAACCACCTTTAAAAGTAGAATATTCCTTAACTAAATTTGGAAAAACGTTGATTCCTTTATTACAATCTATTGTGGATTGGGGTGATTATGTTGTTGAAAATCATTCTAATTGAGTTAGTAGATAGGATTGTTATTTCTTATCTATCAATTTTCTTACAGAAAAGAAATAACCTTTCAGGTTTAGGTATTTACAATGCTTCTAAACCTGAAAGGCGAAAGTTTTTATTTTAAAATCAATTCTTCAATTTTGGTATTATCTGCTCGACTTTGAACATGTTTTGAATGCTCTAATAATATAGTTTGTTTCAATGATGGAAATATTTTTGATGCCTTTTTTATCATTTTTTCTCCGGGAAACAATAAATCATTTTTAGCCGCAATCAATGTAATTGGAGTCGTAATTTTATTCGCTTCTTTTTTATTAATAACAGGAACTGGCGTGAAATCCATTTCGAATTCTAAAAATACTTTTGATAAAAATTGAACCGCAAATTCATCTTTATCCGTGAATAATTCGGTTAAGAATTTTTCAATATATTTTACATTTTCTGTTTTCATATACCGTTTCATTGGAATGAAAATTTTGAATAATGCTTTTAAAGGATTTCCATTAACAATGAAAGCTGGAGCTGCCAAAAACACTTCTTTTATCTTCGTTTCATCCGCTAATAAAGTTTTTAAAATAATCAATCCTCCAAGGGAAAAACCTGCAAGCGTAACGTTTTCCAACTTTAGTTGCTCAATGACTTCATTCAGCCATTTTCCATGTGAATTATCCTTTATTGATAAAACACTTCCTTCACTTTTATTTGGTTGTCCTAATACATCAACTGCAAAAACCTGATATTTTTTACTCAAATTCGGATAAGTTTCTAAACCAATTGGAGCATTTCCATTAGAACCATGAACAATGATTAACGGTGGATTTTTAGGATTTCCAGTGATAATAATATTCGTTATTCCAAAACTGGTTTCAACCGTTTCATATTTATAATCAATATTCAATTTGGCTAATTTACCATCATAGAGATTTAAAATATCTTTTTTTCCAACTTCTGATTTAAACAATGATTTCATTTTTATTAATTTTAGGACAAATTTACTAAAATAATTAATTAGGACAAGTTTACTAATTGGTTTTTTAATAAAAGCATCTAATAAAGTTTAAAAACACACTTTATATTTAGGTGTAAACTTATTAATAAGTTATTTCTAATGAAAAATACAAAAGAAAAAATTCTACATACTTCAAGACTTTTATTTAATCAACTTGGATATAATCAAGTAACGATTCGAATGATTGCCATGGAATTAGAGATGAGTTCAGGAAATTTGAATTATCACTTCAAAAAACGAGAAGACATTTTAGAAGCCTTGTATTTCGAAATGGTAGCGGTTTTTGATGAACGAGTTGAGCAATTAGAAAGTCAAACAATTTCTTTAAAAAAAATACAATCTGACATTAAAATAAGTATGAAACGTATGGTTACATATCAGTTTTTTTGGACAGATTTATATAATCTATTATTACAAAATACAACTATTAAAACCCATTTTCAAAATGCTTATTTAAAGCGAAAACAAGGTTATCAGTTATTATTTAAAATGATGCTAAAAGCAGATTTATTAAAAAAGGAAAACTTTGAAAAGGAATACGATTTTTTAATAGAACGGTTGATAAATTTTAGTAATACTTGGTTATACATTTCTTCATTATACCAAAAAGAAGAAATAAATGATACTTATATTGAGACACAAGCGACAACCTTAATTTCAATATTATTTCCATATTTAACTGAATTAGGAAAGGAAGAATTTGAGAAAGTTGTTTTAGATAGAATAAATTGAAAATTGAAATTATCTAAAATACTTAAGACTGATTAAGAGTAATCTTACTTATACTAAAGGGCTTAAAAGCGTTTAAAATTTAAAATATACTAATAATATGACTTTAAATAATAAGTTGAAGAGTTATAATTAAAAATCAATTAGTATTTTTGCGGTCGAAAAAATTTAAGCTAAAGGTTGAATTATAGATAATAATGTAATTATTTCTATTTCAATTCTAAAGCAGCTGTTAAATTGAGTTTTACTTTAAATCAAAAAAACACAGTGTATAATAAGGATGATATTACTTCATTTTTGTAGAGTGAAAAATCTTCCTTTAATACCAAAAAAGAAATTTTTATGAGCAGATATAATGAATATCTAAAAGAGATTATAGATAGAGAAGCACAAGGACTTCATCCAAAACCAATTGATGGTGCTGAATTGTTAGGTGAAGTTATTGCACAGATTAAAGATGTCGATAATGAACATAGAGAAGATTCAATCAATTTCTTTAATTACAATGTGTTGCCAGGAACGACTCATGCTGCTGGCGTAAAAGCTAAATTTTTGAAGGAAATTATCCTTGGAGAAGCGACAGTAGAAGAAATTTCAGCTGCTTTTGCCTTTGAGCAATTATCACATATGAAAGGTGGACCTTCTATTGATGTATTGTTGGATTTAGCATTAGGTGCTGATGCAGCAATTGCAAGTGAAGCGGCAACAGTTCTAAAAACACAGGTTTTCCTTTATGAAGCAGACATGGAACGCCTTGAAGTTGCTTTCAATAATGGTAGTGCAATTGCTAAAGACATTATTGAAAGTTACGCACAAGCGGAATTCTTCACTAAACTACCAGAAGTAGAAGAAGAAATTAAAGTTGTGACTTATGTTGCTGGTATTGGTGATATTTCTACAGATTTACTATCTCCAGGTGGCGATGCTCACTCTCGT
>CAZEOC010000499.1:0-2981 GCA_964513525.1 uncultured Saprospiraceae bacterium
GTTGGATGATTTGGAGAAATTACAAATTCGACAATCTTCGATTCAAGAAAAACTCAACTTGATTGACAATCAACTTCAATCAGAAAAATCGAATTTTGATTTACTAAATCTACATGAAAAAGCAATTATTTATCAAGTTCCACTAAGTGAAATTGATAATTTAAATAATCAACTTAAAACAACTGATACTCAATTCATTAGTCAGCAAAAAAACTTAGAACAATTAGTTTTTTCTTTTGATAAAGAGCAAACAAAATTATCCAATTTAAAGGCAGAATTTGAAAAATTAAAAATAGAAGAACCTATTCAAATGGCATTATTTGAAAAGGTAATTTTACTGGATAGTGAAATCAAGCTTAAACAAATTCCAATTTCAAAAGATGAGAAAAAGTTAAATGAGGAAAATATTATTTTAGAAAAATTACAAATTAATTCTAATGCTTCCGCTAAAAAAGTACAGCAATGTGAAAGTTTAATTATCCAACTTGAAAATTGGTTAGAAGAGCACAAAACGGATATTTCTATTGCTACAGAAATACGTAAAATCGAAACGGATTTTAATAATTATCATTTAGCTAAAAAACAAATTGATGCTGCTCAAGAAGTAATCAATAAACTCCAAGCAAACCAAGAATCAAGTATTAATAAACAAGTGAAAATTGAAGAAAAAATCACAGCGAATAATGCTAAAATTGAAACTTCAAAACAACAATTTATTGAGTTAATTCCAAATAATGAGAATCATGAATTAGCAATAAATGATTTGGAAAAAACGATAAATATTAATCAAGTTGAAACCAACAATTTAAAAGAATTTATTGCGAAGGCTGAACAATACACAATTGATAATCAATCACTTAAATCTGCTGAAGCAAAGTTAGAATCTACAACTAATCAAAATAAAGATTGGTTAAAAACGATAGAAGAATTCAAAAATAAAATTGCTTTAACATCAGCTACTTTAAAGGATAAAAAACGGATTTATGAATTAGAAATGAAGATTAAAAATTATGAAACTGACCGAAAACAATTACAGAAAGGCGAACCTTGTCCTTTATGTTTTTCAAAAGAACATAATTTAGATTTTCATCATAATATTTCTAAAGCTAAATCAGAAAAAGAAGCCATTGAACAAAAACTCAATCACTTGAAATTAGAATTGTCTAAATTAGAAATTAACACTAAAAATTTAATTCAAATTAAGGAGGAAACGATTTTAATCATTAAAAATATAGAAACAAAAAATCAAATCTTTTCTAATTTCTTAGAAATTGTTTCTACTGAAAATCAACGATTATTTAATAAATCTGGTGTTGAAGGATTGAATTTTAAATTGAAAAGTATTGAAGATAGTTTAACTCAACAAACTGAAATATTAGATAAAGTAAAGCAAATTGATAAGAATTTAAGTCAATTTCAAAAGAATCAAATTGAAGCAAAAGCAGAATTAAAAATTATTCAAAATGATTTAGAGAACTATTCACAAAATATTGATAATCAATCTATTATTATTAATAAAAACACTATTTCATTCAATCAAATTGGTCAATCATTAAATCATAATTTAGAAAAACACCAACTTTCAATTATTACTGATGATTTAATAAAAGTATTGGAAAATCGTTCGACTGAATATCAAGATAAAGTGAAACGATTGGAGAAAGGACGAGATATTACAAAAGCAGAACAGCAAAATTTAAAACAAATTGAAGCTCAAATTGAGCATCAACAAAAGGAAGTACAGGAACTAAATTGTCAAATTTCAGAAGGAAAAACAAACTTAGCCGTTTTAATAAAAGGACGTCAAGAAATATTTGGAACAAAAAACCCAAAGTCAGAACAAGAAATTTTCAAATCAAAATATATTGGGAAAGAACAGCTTTTAGAACAATCTCAAACTGCTTTTCAGCAATTAAAAATTGATAAATCTAATTTAGAAAATAGTATTACGGAGAAAGAAAATTTAATCAAAACTCTTCAACAACAACTCAAACAAAAGAGCGCTCAATTACAAATTGATATTCAAAAAAGTGGTTTTTCTGATTTTGAAACTATCAAGAATGCAATATTATCAGTTGAAAAAAAGAAAGCTATTGAACTGATTCAAAAGAACCTAAATGATAATTATTTACAAACAAAACAATCTTTAAAAGATAATAAAGAAAGTCTAAATATATTAACCAAAAAAGCATTAACGACTAAAGATAAATCAATATTAAACACTGAAAATCAAGAACTTAAAACTCAACAAAACGAAACTCAACAGCGAATTGGTAAAGTCAAAAATATATTACAAATTAATAAAACCAATCAAGCAAAAGCAAAAAAACAATTAGATAATATCGAGATTCAAAAAACAGAATTATCTCGTTGGGCAGCTTTGAATGAATTAATTGGTCAAGCTGATGGTCAAAAATTTAGAAATTTTGCTCAAAGTCTAACCTTGAAACAATTGGTTTATTTAGCCAATAGACATTTAAGAAATTTGAATCCTCGCTATTTCATTGAAAAAACAGATTCCGAGAATTTGAATTTAGAAATTGTTGATACTTTTCAAGCAAATACAAAACGAGCAATGACTACACTTTCTGGTGGCGAATCTTTTTTGGCGAGTTTAGCTTTAGCTTTGGGTTTATCTGATTTAGCTGGACAAAATACGAATATAGAATCGCTATTCATTGATGAAGGTTTCGGTACTTTGGATGAACGCACTTTAGAAGATGCGATTTCTACTTTAGAAAATCTAAATAATTTTGGTAAAACAATCGGAATCATTTCGCACGTTCCTGCTTTGAAAGAAAAAATTTTTACACAAATTCGTGTTACTAAAAAAGGTGGCGGCGTAAGTGTTTTGGAACTGGTTTGATACTGGATACTGGATACTAAAAAATAAAAAAAATTGAGTACTTTAAGTTTAAGGTATATTAAAAAATTACTTTTAATCTTGCTTATTCCTATATTTTCAAATTGTAATCAAGAAC
>CAZEOC010000500.1:0-2962 GCA_964513525.1 uncultured Saprospiraceae bacterium
CGAGTTAGAAACATCTTCAATTGTGCCGTTGTCGTATTCTGAGCTTCATCCAAAATGATAAAAGCATTATCCAACGTTCGACCACGCATAAAAGCCAAAGGAGCAACTTCAATTGTTCTATTTGCAATAAATTGATTCAAACGTTCCGCAGGAATCATATCATCTAAAGCATCATAAAGCGGACGTAAATAAGGGTCTACTTTATCTTTCAAATCTCCAGGTAAGAATCCTAAGTTTTCACCAGCTTCCACTGCAGGTCGAGTTAAAATAATTTTTTTAACCAATCTATTTTTCAAAGCACGAACCGCCAAAGCAACAGCAGTATATGTTTTTCCTGTACCAGCAGGTCCAATTGCAAAAACAACATCATTCGCCTCTGAAGATTCTACTAATCGTTTTTGGTTCTGTGTTTTTGCCTTAATTGGCGAACCATTTCTTCTATATACAATTGCCGTATCTTTCGAACGGCTACTAATTCTATTCTCAAAAGGATTATTTCCCTTCACTATATCTTGTACATCTTGAATACTAATCGCTCGATGTTTTTTCAAACTTCTAACCATCAATTCCAATTTGGCTTTTACCGATTGTACTTCTTTTTTATCACCAGTCAACTTTAGCTTTTCACCTCTCGAAGTGATATTTACATTTGGATAAGCCTGTCTTAATAAGTTAAGTTTCGCGTCTTTTTCGCCTAATAACTCAAAGGCATCAACACTATTTATAGTTAATTCTATTTCGCTCAAAATTTATTTTTCTGTTTTTTAATTATAAGATTTTTTGTGAATATTATTAATAAGTCCCAAAATACGGTTTTATCAATAATTTTGATTGTCTTTTATTAATTTGTAATTAATAATTTGTCAATTTTAAATATAAAAACTTCATAAATAGTTTATTTTCAATGCTTTAAAATTTAAATTTTGGATAAAAATTTAGAATAAATTTTATCGCATTATGTTAATTAAAATCCTCAAACCAGTAATTCTTAACTTACTGACTCGATGTTTTTTTGTTTAATTTTTTTCATTTCCCGCTTAATTATAAAAAATAACATATTTTTGTAAATGTTATTTGTTGAACTTAACAAATACAATTAACATTCAATCTTTACAATGGCAGCTATAGTAACCTTTACAACAGATTTTGGAATGATAGATTATTACGCAGGAGTCGTAAAAGGTGCTATGCTTTGCCAAAATTCTTCTATCAATTTTGTTGATATTAGCCATAATATCAAGGCTTTTGATATTGTTCAAGGTGCTTATGTTCTAAAAAACGCTTATCGCAGTTTTCCCAAAGGGACAATTCATGTCGTTAGTGTAAATAACTTTCATAAAGATGCTTCATTTTTAGCAATTCGATATAGAGACTATTACTTTATCGGACCTGATAATGGTTTATTTTCACTCATCTTTGAGAATATGCCAACTGAAATTTATTATTTACCGTTCCATGAAATTGGAAAATTTCCATTAAAAGATATTTATGCAAATGCCGTAAATCACATTTTAAGTGATAAACCATTCAACGGGATTGGAAAAAAAGCCTTACAAATACAAGAACGTATCACCTTACAACCTGTTATTTCTCCTTCACAAATCAAAGGTTCTGTTATTCATATTGATAATTACGAAAATGCAATTATTAATATTCCTCAAGTACTTTTTGAGCAAATCTCAGAAAATCGTCGTTTTGAATTATATTTCAAACGTTATGATCCAATTACAGAAATTTGTCAGAATTATTCAGATACTGAAATTGGGGAAACACTTTGTTTATTTAACTCTGTTGGTTATTTAGAAATTGCTGTAAATCTTGGCAAAGCTGCTTCTTTACATAATTTAAAGATTGACGATACTATTCAGATTGACTTTTTTGATTAAAATAGATATTAGATACTTCCAAACTTGTTCTAAAACATTAAATAAAAACTTTGCAATAGATGATAAAACGAATTGTCAAATTGACTTTTAAACCTGAAAAAGTTGAGATTTTCAAAGCTTTATTTGAGGAAAGAAAAGAACAAATCAGACATTTTGCAGGTTGCCAATATTTAGAACTACTTCAAGATAAGCATCAATCTAATATATTTTTCACCTATAGTTTTTGGAGTAGCGAAGCAGATTTGAATAATTATCGTCATTCCGAATTCTTTAAAGATACATGGGAAAAAACAAAGACTTTGTTTGATGATAAACCAGAAGCTTGGACTGTAGAATCAGTTTAAAAAAGATATGAGTTAAAAATTGAGCGTTAAAAATTTGGAGTAACCTACTTTATAGAATATAAGAAACTCTAATTTTATTCATTTATAATTCATCATTAAGTTTTCCCGTACCATTTAGTTACCACTTTTTCCGCCTCTTTTCCTTGTGGTGTATAATCTTTATCTGGATAGCCTTCGTGTCCTCGCATATCGGGAAACCATTTCCATAAAAAACCACCTTGCCACCAATCATTTCCCCAAAAAGTTTCATAAAGTGCATCCAAAGCATTGGCTTGAGCAGTTTCATTAATTTCAATATTATTAATATTATTTTCTAATTCCCATGTTTTAGAAGCACATTTATCAACACTCAAATAGCCAAATTCTGTAAAAATAATTGGTTTATTTATTTCACAATGGAAGTTTTCAATTTGATTTTTAATCGGTTTCCAAAATTCTAATAAATCTGTTTTAGATGGCGTTTTTTCTTCACATAAAGGAAAATAGGCATTGATTCCTGCATAATCTAATTCACTCCAAAAAGGAATATTTTCATAATTATCCCAATTAGAAGCATAAGTCAATTTCCCTTTATAAACTGTTCTAATTTCTCGTATCAAACCAACCCAATATTCTGGTCTTTTCTGAATTGCTTTCTTAAACTCAGTACCAAAACAAAACAAATCAACTGCTTCAGAAGCTGCAATTTTAGCCATTTCCATCGCATAAATAGTATAACTGGCTTCCCACTTT
>CAZEOC010000501.1:0-2277 GCA_964513525.1 uncultured Saprospiraceae bacterium
AGAGCACCTGAAACATTTATTGCCTCGGTGCAAAAAGAGCTTCATAACGAGTTCTGAAATTAGTCGCATTATTATACTGAGCAATATAAGCTGCTTCTGATTTGTCATGCTTAATTGTTCCAACTAATATTTTATCAGCATCAACATTCACAAATTCTGGTGCTTCATTAGCACTAAAAGTAAAAGTTTGTTTACGTTTAGTTGTCTCTATTTCATGTCGAGTAATTTGACCATTTTCAAAAATTTCTATTGCTAATGGCAATTGATAAATTGGTAAATTATTTTCAACATCTTGTGTCTGAGCGATAGTTAATTCAACTTGTTTCAATGAATCATTATAAACCTCAGTTACTTCTAATTCAGGATGACCAGCTGAGAAAAACCATTGATTGAAAAACCAGTTTAAATCTTGTCCAGTTATTTCTTCGAATGCTAAACGTAATTCATCTGCTTCAACTGCCGTATATTCATTAGTTTTCAAATAGTATTTCAAAGAAGCAAAGAAAGCTTCATCTCCCAAATAAGTTCTTAATGAATGTAAAATTGCTCCACCTTTATTATAACTATGTCCATCGAAAGTTTGCTCTTTATCATTATAATCGAAATAAATCAAATCATGACGGTTCGTTCTTGCTTGACCTAAATAACCATTCAGTTCATTTCTTAAATGATAATCTGCTTCTTCCTTTCCATGTTTTTTCTCCATCCAAAGGTATTCGCCATAATTTGCGAATGACTCATTCAATGGCAAATTCGACCAACTTTCACAAGTTACCAAATCACCAAACCAGTGATGAACCAACTCATGAGCAACAATACGTTCATTATTTTTTTCGTCTATTAATTCTCTTTCTGTTCCTTGCATGAATTCACCGAAAATAACTCCAGTTGTGTTTTCCATTGCTCCAGAAACATAATCTCTAACAACTACTTGAGAATATTTTTGCCAAGGATAATCGTATCCGTATAATTCAGAATAGAAGTCTAACATTTCTGTTGTGTATGGGAAAATTCTTTTTGCATATTGTTCGTATTCCTTTTCTACATAATAAGCAATTTCTTTCCCTCTCCAACTTTCTTTTACAACTGCGAAATCTCCAATTGCTAACATAAATAAATACGGCGCATGTGGCAAATCCATTACCCAATAATCTGTACGTGTACCGTTTCCATTATCTTTTGACGATTGTAAAATACCATTAGACAATGTTTCGAAATCTTCTCTAATTGTTACACTAATTTCTTGTGTACAACGCTCATTTGGCTTATCAATCGTTGGAAACCAACATGAATTAGATTCTGTTTCTCCTTGAGTCCAAATTTGAGTTGGTTTGTTTGGCGTTTCTCCTTTAGGATTAATGAAGTACAAACCTTTATCTTGAGTAATCGCTGCACTTCCACCGATTTTACGTTCGTTTGGTTTAGCCGTATAATCAATATTTACAGTGTATTTTTCTCCTTTCTTATATTCTTTATCTAATTGAATCGTAATTAACTCATCATCATAAGCATATTTCAAAGCAGTTCCATTTGATAATTCAACCTTATGCAAATCAAAACCCTTTGCATCTAAAACCAAAGTTTTGACAGGATAGAAATAAGGCGTAAATTCTAAACTTGCTTTACCTAAAACGTGTTGTTTATCAAAATCAAAACTTACGTCTATTTTTGTATGTAATAAATCATTTTTACGTGCTGCAGCTGGATTATATTTTGGTAAAACATATTCTTTTGGAGCAGTAATCACTAACTCATCCAATGTTCTTTCCTCAATTTCAACAGTCGCTACGATAGGTGCGCTTTCTTCTAATTTTTCAGTTGTTTTAGGTGTACAACCAAAAATAAAAATAGTGGTTAATAAAAGTAATTGATTTAGATATTTCATCTTTCTTTTTTTATAATAATTTCTTTAAATCTCAAAGCTCCCGTAAAACTAAAAGTTTTAAATTTAATCTTATCCGTTTTTTGGTATCGTTTGATTATTTTAGCAAAAAAATAAAATTATCGCCATGAAAATTTACATTAGAACGGCAAATGAGTTGGTTAAAGTTGATATTTATAGCATCATTAAATAAAGCAATCAATAATGAAAGTGCTTGTTTATTTATTTTGACCTGAGTTTCGATGAATTTATAATTCGATTGTTTTAATAAAAAAAAGGGTTTCTCATAAAAACTAAAAGGACAGAATAACTGTATTTGGTTTACTTCGTAAACCTTTTGGGACAGGATTTACAGAATAAAAAGGATATTTAATGGCAAGCCATTAATTTTAGAA
>CAZEOC010000501.1:2287-2962 GCA_964513525.1 uncultured Saprospiraceae bacterium
TTATCCTGTAAATCCTGTCTGAAAAAACTAAAATTAGCTTGTCTAATTTTTTATGAGACAATCCTATGATAAAAAATGAAGATTGAAATAGTAGAATTATAGAATACTACTTATAAAATTTAGAGTTTTGTATAGAAAAGTTATCCCTTTTTCCTTTCATAATTTTGATTGTAATACGAATTCTATAAAAAAAGCTAATTTTACTTTCTCTTAAAATAGTTGAGTGTTTTTCTATTTAAATGAAAGTTCTCCGACCAAAGCGAAAATTGCGTTAGACAATAGTAGCTTAATCGGTCGGTGAGTGCTTGTTTTGGCGAAAGCCAATCAAAATAAATGTGCCATATTATAGCACAATAAAAATGTAAAATGTTGACGTTAAGTTAATGTTACACAAAACCTAATTCACTTGAAAATGACATCACCTAAAACAATTGCACAATATATAAAAGTGCCAAAACAACACCGTTTAAGATATTTCCTTATTGCTTTAGGAATCTTATTCATTGCTTTTCTTTTCTATGTTATACCTCGTTTACCGATTATTACAGGTTATGTTGCTAAAGAAGTTTGTTCATGTACTTTTATTGCAAATCGTGATGTAGCAATTACAGAGAAAGAAGATGTTGGTTATTTCCCAATTAATTTGGCGAGCTTTTCAATAGATTATGAGCAAAA
>CAZEOC010000502.1:0-2958 GCA_964513525.1 uncultured Saprospiraceae bacterium
AATTTTTAATATTAATACAAAAGGGTTACTCAATTTTGAGTAACCCTTTTGTGTTTTTAGAAATCTATTCTGTAATAATATCATCTAAAATAAAGAAAATCTCATCATCATCATAAGTGTGATATTTCATCTCTACAAAACCTAAATCTTCATTGAAATAATATTCTATCCGACTAATTCCATGAAAATTATTAAAACTCTCTGCCTTAAATTGAAAACATTTTATTTCACCAATTTCTGGATAAGTTCTTATACTTTCTCCTAAGTAAGTGTATTCAGATTCTGTTAAAGAATTCGAATATGTTCCCCATTTATTAATAATCCAAATCTTTGGTTTATGGTTTTTCATGGTTTCCGCAGAGATAGGAAAAATCACTACTGGAAATGGTGCAACTTCGGTTTTAAAAAATTCATTATTTCTTATTGGATGTATCCAAACTCTATTTTCATTTTCAATTATTCCAGTTGTATCACTTTTAATCCAAAATTTTGTCGTGACAATTTCTTCTAATTCATTAATGTGATTAATCGAATCTTGAAGAGTATATTGATATTCGTAAATGACTTGACTTTGAGAAACATTAGCTTCATTTAACCAACCTGTTCCATCTGGTTTCATGGTTACAAATGTATTTGCTAAAGTATCTCCTTTTACATTTATTCTAATAGCTTTATAAACCAAATTCCTTCCTTTTTTAAAGATTTTTAAGTTTTTATGATGTGCAATTAAATTTTTCAACCTTTCATCCAAATTGGTTTCAAGTTCTTTCCACCATTCTGTCTGTTTATATTTATTGAAAATTTGATAACTGACTAAAATCCTTACCATATCTTTTTTTGTACTTAAAGGAACCATGGCAAATAGATTTTCTTTTACTCCTTTTTCATTATCAATCATGCAATTTGCAGCGGCTGCATAAAGTCGATATCGTGCATATGTTACGTGTTCTTCTTCTAATAAAAAAGCTGCTTGATAAGCTTTTGAGGCTTTATGATATTCTGCTTTATCATAAAATTTAGTCGCTATTCTTAACGCTTTATTATAAGCGTCAGAAGAAGATTTTTGAATTCCAATTTGTTTCTTTAAGGAATCAGAAATTTCAATAATTTGTCCGAAACAATTAGCACTTAATGTGAAGACTAAGAAAATGATATAAATACTTTTGCTGAAAATTAATACCTGAATATCTCTCATTTATTGATAATGTTTTATTTGATAAGATTATTGAATATTAAGACAATTTTAGAATCTATCATATCCATTATGAGCAAAGATTATTATTGAAAAAAAATTAGATAATGGATAAATTGTGCCAAAACTAAGCTACTAAATTGGATATTATTAATTAGAATTCTACAGAGAGCACTAAGGCTCTTTTATCGCTTTTAAGTAGAAAAGAACCTTAGTACTGACATTATTAACTTTCTTAGTTTATTGATTTAATTTCTCAAAAATGGTTTCATTCCAATCCTCTAAAGAATCTAAAATTAAATCCGCAATAATAAATTTGGGATTTTCATATTCAGGAACAGCAACCGTTATCATTCGAGCAGATTTTCCAGCTAAAACACCATTAAATGAATCTTCAAAAACTAAACATTCCATTGGCGAAACGCCTAATTTATCTGCTGTCGTAATAAAAGTCCCAGGATTTGGTTTTCCATATTTTTCAAACTCTGCCGAATAAATCACTTCAAAATTATCTCGAATATTTAATCGTTCAACAACTGCATTAATGATTTTTAAATAAGAAGAAGAAGCAATTGCTATTGGAATTTGACGTTTTTTGAAAAACTCAATCGTTTGATAAACCCCTTTCAAAGCTTCGCCTTCATTCGTTATCTTTTCTACCATTTTATCAACGATTTGATGCTCAATTTCCTTTTTGGAAATGTTATCCCAAGGCATTTTATCATGCCAATAAGTAATGACTTCATCTATTCGTAAACCAACAGTTTCCAAACACATTTCTACAGTTAAGTCAATATTTACTTGCTTGAAAACTTCAATTTCTACACTTTTCCAAAACGGTTCAGAATCTATCAATAAACCGTCCATATCAAAAATTACTGCTTTTATCATTTCAATTATTTATAATCAATTATCTATTAGAGCAAACGTACCAAACTATTTTGTTATGGAAATGAATTTATTTTATTATTCCGTTTTTTGTATTAAATCCGTATTTATCAAAATAATATTTCGTTACAAAAACTCATCTTCTTTTCCTTAAAGAAAAGAAGCAAAAATCAAAAATGCCAATAAAAAAGTAACCTAATAAGTAAAATCATTATTTTAATGCGTTTACCCTAATTATCTATTACTTTTGCTTCATTCCAAAGTTTATCCATTTCGCCTAAAGTCATGTCTGCTAATGGTTTTGGAGCTTTCTTTTCAATATATTCAAACCGTTTTTTGAATTTTCGATTCGTCCGTTCTAATGCTGCTTCAGGGTCTACATTAATAAAACGAGCATAATTGACTAATGAAAACAGAACATCACCAAACTCATCTTCGATTTTATCTTGCCCTAAATTATCGTCAATTGCTTCATTCAATTCGCCAATTTCTTCTTTCACTTTATCCCAAACCTGTTCAGTAGTTTCCCATTCAAAACCAACTTGTTTAGTTTTCTCTTGCATTCTCATTGCTTTTACTAAGGCTGGCAACGCTTTCGGAACTCCTTCTAAAATTGATTTTTTACCTTCTTTTAATTTTAATTGTTCCCAGTTTCGCTTTACTTCCTCTTCGTCTGCAACTTCCACATCACCATAAATATGAGGATGACGATGAATTAGTTTTTCACAAATCGAATTCAAAGCATCTGCGATATTAAAAGCATTTTTCTCTTCCCCAATTTTAGCATAAAAAACCATATGCAACATCAAATCTCCAACTTCTTCTTTAATGCCTTTTATATCATCGTCCAAAATTGCATCTGCTAATTCATAGGTTTC
>CAZEOC010000503.1:0-2945 GCA_964513525.1 uncultured Saprospiraceae bacterium
CTTCATTATCAGCGTAAGTTCCTGTTATCAGTTCTTCATCAGGTGCTGGATTATGAAAATAATCATATTGTAAACGTAGATTTTTCGGATTATCCAAATCATAAATAATCAAAGCAGGATGCGTTTCGACCATATAAAAAACGCCATTGGGTTCTAAAGAGTCGGCAATTACCTTTGCCCATTTATCCAAATCGGGTAACCAACAAATCACACCATAAGAAGTAAAAACAATCTCAAATTGTTCTTGAACGTGTTTTCTTGTATCGTAAACATCAGAATGAATAAAATTTGCATCAAGTCCTAACTCGTCATTTAATTGCTTTGCTTTAGCAATGGCATTTTCTGAAAAGTCAATACCTGTGACTTTCGCACCAAGTCTTGACCAAGCTAAACTATCTTGCCCGAAATGACATTGCAAATGTAACATAGACTTGTCTTTGACTTCGTTGGAGAGTGCATTCATTTCGATATGGCGCAGAGAATTCCAACCTTTTTTGAATGCTTCTAGATTATAAAAATCGGATTTGGTATGCGGTTCTACTTTTTTATCCCAAAGAGATTTATTCGTTTCTATATAATTATTACTCATAAGCACACTGATGGTTTTAGATTTTAGATTAACGATTGCAAATATCTCGTAAATCTTGACTAATTTTGTAATTATAATTCCGTCAACTAAATCTTAGATAATTACGTTCATATTTTAAGATTTCTTTGAAAATTTTAAAATTAAAGAACAACAAAATTTAAAAAATATAATGGAAGAGCAAAAAAATCAATTGAATATAGAGCTTTCAGAAGAAATGGCAGAAGGTATTTTTGCAAATTTAGCAATGATCGGACACACTAACGAGGAGTTTGTCATTGACTTCATTAGAGTGATGCCTAACATGCCAAAGGCAAAAGTAAAGTCAAGAGTAATTTTGACACCGCAACATGCTAAGCGTATGATGCGTGCTTTAGTTGAAAATGTTCAACGCTATGAAGCGCAACACGGAAAGATTAAAGAACCACAAAAAAATAATCCTCCTTTCCCGATGAATTTTAATACACCAAAAGCACAAGCGTAAGAGAGAAGAGGAAACCTTACTTAGTTCAGTCTATAATATTTAAACCTTGACCGATTAAAATGAGTGATTGTTTTGAAGATTTGTTATTATTCAGTAGAAGAGAGAAAAGAGATCATTTCACTTCGTTTCATTGAGGGAAGAGAGAAAAACAAGATTAATACGCTTTATCTCTCTTCTCTGCTCTCTGTTCTCTCTTCTGAATAGTAATGAAGATATTTATATTTGAAATAGGACAAAAATAATTATTAATCCAAAATCAGTTACGATATGAATGATATTATAGACAATGAATTAACTAAAAGTAAAATGGATTTGCCAACTGTTCTAAAATGGCTGCTTATTGGTATTTTAGGATGTATTGTTTTCCAGAGTGTAGAATACTTTAGCCAAACACTAATTACTCACTTTTTAGAAAGCAAAGGCATTGTTGGAGGATTGACAAGTTATCTTTTGGCTTCAATTATTAGTCTAATAATTATTCTTGTCATATTTAATAATATCATTAAATCATTTAAAGAGAAGTTTAACTCAGATAATGTTGATTTTAGAAAAATGATTCGTCAATTTATTCTTTTGTATGTAATCATTTTTGTGCTTCAGACAGGATATTCTTTTTTTAGTGAAGTTCTTGATACTTCGCATCATTCTGGTGGTCCAGATTTCCTTGAAAACGTACTAGGTTCTTATTTAGATGTATTTTTTAAACTTTATCATCCTGTTGAGACTTTTATCAGATATGGTTTTGTAACTTGGATATTATTGAAAACAGAATAAAGTTTTCAATAAACGTATAAAATTAAAAAATCCGACTTCCATTTTAGAAGTCGGATTTTTTAATTTATAGAATGATTTATTTCTCTTCACTTACTCGTTATTAATTTATCTCTTTCGTCTATTTTTCCACTTTTCTTTTTGTCGTTCCAACCATGTCTTTTTAGGTTTCTCTGGTTTTGGTCTACGAATTCGTTGTGGATTTTGATTAATAATAGGCGCAGACTCTTCTCCGTTATCACTATTGTCTAATCTATCTTCAATTCGTTCTTTTAGATTTTTACCAATATTTTGATACCAAGGACTTTGTTCCTCTTCTATTTCTAATTCATCAACTACAAAATTCTTACAATTGAAAGAACCATAATAATCTTGTTGAGGAAAAACAGCCGACTCCCAATTCCTATAAGCTGGATCAGCTAGCATTCTTTTATAAAATCCTGCCCAAATTGGTAGCGCCATATGTGCGCCATTTCCTAAACCTAAACTACGAAAACGAACATTTTTATTAACACCACCAACCCATGCACCTGCAACGAAGTTTGGCGTGAAACCCATAAAACGACCATCAGCATGGTTTTGAGTTGTTCCTGTTTTTCCACAAATCTCACCTTGTAAACCATATCTGAAACGAAGTGAACGAGCTGTTCCCGAATCAACTACTTCTTGCATCATCGTATTGATTTGATAAGCAATTTCTGGAGAAATGACTTCTTCTGGTGCTGCTGATTTTGGTGCTTCATAAAGAATATTACCATTTTTATCTTCAATCTTTACAAGATAACGCAATGGTGTTTTTGTACCATTATTAGCAAAAGTACCGTAGACTTGCGCTAGTTCCATTAAGTCCAAATCGGCTGTTCCCAATGCAATTGCAGGACCTTTTGGTAAAGCAGATTGAATACCCATTTTATAAGCTAAATCACTAACTGTATCGACACCAACTTTATGAATTAATTGGGCAGCAATAGTATTAACAGATTTGGCTAAACCACCTTTTAATGAATAAAAACCGCCATACTTACCATCAGCATTATCTGGTGACCAGTTTTGAAATTCTGTATAAGTTACTTTGCTGTTTGGTAAATAACTGCAAGGAGACAA
>CAZEOC010000504.1:0-2914 GCA_964513525.1 uncultured Saprospiraceae bacterium
ACTATGGGTTTTTGATGTTTACCATCAATAGTAAAATTCTTTATTTTCTTCATCCAAAGAAATCAATTCATGTGCAATATTTAACTTAAAAAGTCCACCAAAATATTTCAAATACAAAAATTGGATTTGTCCTTCTTGTAAACCTTGAAAAGCTTGTTGTTGATACAAGAAATCTCCATTACTTCTATCAAATGCAAAACCAAAATGTGTAATCTTTCCATTCCAAGCATCCGTTGGATTAATCATTTTATATGCTTTCCAAACAGAATCAATCGGTTGTTCATGATAGAAAATTGTCGTATGAAAACTATAAATAGTATCTTTTAGATTTGGGCAAGTAGGCGTTAGTTTATGAATATTTTCAGCTAAATTTAGCTTTTGTTTTATTAATGATTTTCTTAGTTTTTTATAATAAATTTGTTCTAAATCAACATTTTCATTTTGAGCTAACAATATGGTATTTGTAAGCAACATTAAAGTTGTAATAAATAAATATTTCAAATTATTATCATTTTTTTAGTAATTAGAGGAAGGCAAATATAAGCTTTATCTCTAACATAAATTGATGTATAAACTTAAGTAAAATAAATTCATACATCATTTTGCATTAATACCAATTTCAAATATTGATTTGTACAATTACAATTCAATAAAATTATCTAAATAAAGTGTCCAATCATAATCATTATAACTTATTTTAGGATTCTCTGAATCTTTTGGAATCACCTCATAAAAACGAAGAAAATCAGGTATATTTCCAAAATCTGCTCTAAACCAATTGAATAAACTCGTGATATAAACCACATTATTTTCCTTATCGTATTTCGATGTATTTTTTAAATGAATTATAGTCGATCTATCCATTTGTTCATCTAATCGTTCTGCGTCATAAGCGCCAACTGCTGGACAACTTTTAGCACCACAATTTAATGCTAAATGAACTCGAGGATCAGTTTTATCTGTTCTAAATCTTTTTTCAAAATCATCTACAAAAATCTTTGGTAAGAAACCAAGAGATAATTTATTTACTGAACGACGAATAATTCCATGTTCAATTTTATCAAAACTTAAAACTTCTCCAGCAATTGTAATTTGTTCTGCTTTAAAAAATCCACCTCTATCTTCGTATAATTCAGGTTGTTCTTTTAAAATAACCATAATAAACCCATTATAAACATTAATCCAAAATGATTTTCTTCTATTATCGTCGGTTAATTCATTTGCCAAAATAGTTGCATCTACATTTTTTAAACTATCAATGATTAAACTTACATCACCATCATTTTTTAATGTTTCAATGAATCGTTTTGAAAGCGTTGTATAAGTCGTTGAAGTAGTTTCAATTTGTTTTTTCTTTTGTACATCTATTTTCTGACTACAGGCAGAAAATATCAATAAGCTTATACTAAACATGGCAATTAACAAGGTTATTAATGATACTTTTCTCATTATGATTGGTATTTTTGTATTCGTTTGAGTAAAAATTTACCTGTTAGTATAAAGGTCAAATCTATATCAAAAGTTGATTTAAGCTATATTTATGAAGCTATCTGTCATTATACCGACTTACAATGAAGCGGATAATTTGAAAATTCTTTTGCCTTTTTTAAAGGCAAATTCAATTAATAAAAAGGTTGAAATAATTGTTTCTGATGGTGGAAGTTCAGACAAAAGCATTGCTATTGCTAATGCTAACGACATTAAAGTATTAAGAAGTCCAAATAAAGGACGAGCAGCTCAAATGAATTACGCAGCTAAATTCGCTCGTGGCGAGGTATTACAATTTATTCATGCTGATACAATTCCACCAAAATCATATTATTTGGATATTAAAACAGCAATTGAGCATAATCACGTTGCAGGTTGTTTTACTTATCGTTTTGATTCCAATCATTTATTATTAAAAATAAATGCTTTTTGTACCAGATTTGATAAAATTTGGTGTCGTGGCGGAGACCAAGCTATATTTATTACAAAAGACGTTTTTGAAGAATTTAATGGTTATCCTAATTTTCTAATTATGGAAGAATACGAATTAATCAAGCAAATTCAAGCAAAATATTCTTTTAAAATTATTAAAAAAGATGCCATAGTTTCGGCAAGAAAATACAACCAAAACGGTTATTTCAAAGTACAATTTACTAATTTGAAAATATTCAATATGTACAATCAAGGTGCATCTCAAGAAGAAATGGCAAATTATTATAAAAATGCACTGAAAAACTGAATCGATGTTTTTAGTGAGATTTATAAACTCGAAACAACATAAATGAACTTTATTTGTTAATTTTGCAATTGCTTTAATGAAAAGCTATATTTCAAAGATTTAAAATTTAAAAAGATGGAAACAGTTACAAAAAGTCCTGTTTTATTATACACGGAACAAACTCCGAATCCTGAGTCATTAAAGTTTGTAACAAATAGAATGTTATATCCGAATAATACAGCAGATTTCAGAGAAACAGATCAAGAATTAGCAGCAGAATGGTCGCCTTTAGCGAATGAGTTATTTGAGATGCCGTTTGTAAAAGGAGTATATATTTGTAATAACTTCGTGACGATTACAAAAGAAATTAATTACGAATGGACAGATGTAATGCTTCGTATCAAAAGCTTTTTGAAAACTTATGTTGAAGAAGATAAAGCGATTGTAAAAGAAGGTTTCGAAACTGTAAAAGCTGAAATAGTTGAGGAAAATAAAGCAACTTATGATGGCGATGATGCAGCAATCGTAACGAAAATCATAGAATTGATTAATACCTATGTGAAACCAGCTGTAGAAATGGATGGTGGAAACATTGAGTTCAAATCTTATGATAAAGGTACTGTTACTGTTGAGTTACAAGGTGCTTGTAGCGGATGTCCTTCTTCTACGGTTACACTTCAATCAGGTATTGAAGGAATGTTGAAAAGA
>CAZEOC010000505.1:0-2914 GCA_964513525.1 uncultured Saprospiraceae bacterium
GTAAAATATATTTAAAACTACGTAACTGCTTTACAGATTCATCAAACTTGAATTCTTTGATATCATATCCAAACTCAAATTTAGGCGCTTCTGGGTCTTTTGTGTCATAAGCACCATTCAGCTTCATTGAACCACCTAAAGTGTTTGCTTGGACTTCATTCATGGTGATTTTAGCATCTTTCAATACAATTTCGCCTTGCATTTTATCCAAAATTAATTCATCATAAAGTACTTTTCCAAAATTTGCTTGAATATCGAAATTCATATCAGAAGGAATAACTGCAGGTTCCATTTCTGCTGTTTCTGTCGTTGTCGTTGTTTTCGCTGGTTGAGTTTCTGTTTCTGTCGTTCCTAATGCCATTAACTCATTCAAATCTAAATAATTAGAATTCAGTGTTAATCGACCACTTACTATTTCATTAGATTTGAAAGCATAATTCAATGCATTTGTAATTGTTCCATTACCTTTCATATCAGATTTTCCAATCTGAGTACTGAATGAACTGATATCGAATTCACTTTGTGTGAATTGACCTTCAGCAGTTAAGTTTCTTAAATCATAAACATCATAAATTATTTGTTTTGCATCTGCTTTTGCTGTAATGTCAAAACGCCCAAAAACATCTCCTTCTGGTTCAGAAGTAGTCGTTGTAGTTTCACTCTCATTAGTACTCTGACCTTCTTCAGTTGTCGTTCCCATTGCCATGATTTCGTTCAAATCCAAAACATTAGATTTCATGTCAATATTTCCTTTTACCGTTTCGCCATCAAATAAATAACCAAAAATATGATTGATTTGTCCATTTGCTTGTAAATCAGTTTTTCCAATATTCATAGCAAAATTATCAATATCAAAATGTTCAGGTGATAATGCACCTTTCGCTTTCATATTTTTGATATTATAAGCATCATAAATTAGTTCATTGATTTCTCCATCTAATTTGAATGCAAAAGCATCAAAGATTTCACTTTCTTCAGTTTCAACAGAAATTGCATCAGCGTCAGGATTTTGAACTTTTGAAGGTTCTTCGTCAACCATTAGTTCATTAAGATTCAATAAATTTGAGCGAACGATAAATTCTCCATTCATTACTTGTTCTCCAGAAAAATAAGTCAACGGATTTTCTACGAATCCGCTCAATTTCAAATCACTTTTACCGAAAGTTGCATCAAAATTGTTTAACTGTACATTCTTAGGCGTGAAATCCATTTGAGCAGCTTGAATCAATACGTCTGGTGTACCATCAGCAATATAATTAATATCCGTAATTGCCATTTTTCCACTCAAATCAACGGCTTCATAATTTTCATTGGTAATATCGTTCATTTTCATATTCGTAGAAATATCTGCATCAATAATTCCACTCATAGTTTTTACACCTTCCATTGGAAATGCTTGTGCTAATTTCCCTAAATCAATTTTTCCTTTCATATCTGCACGAACATCCATATTAGACATTGGTGTTCTTAATTTGAAATTTGCATCAAAAGGGTTTTTATCTAATTCAATATGAAATTTAGGAACATCTACAACTAATTTATCTATATCTGCACTTGGACTTTTAACATTAGCATTGACATTGATATTACTCATTCCTAATGGTAAATCAGGATATTTGAAAGTTCCATCAGCAACCATCAAATTAATATCTAAAGCTGGTAAAGAATTATCGTTATAGATTCCTTTAACAACACCATTTAAACCCATTTTTCCACTTGCTTTCACATCATCAAAATCAGCTGAATATGCAGCAGGAACCATTGATAAAATGGATTTGAAACTCGTTTGTGGTGAACTAAACTTCAAATCCATTTCGATATCATCCGTAGGCATGGCAACAAATCCATCAAAGTTTAACTGTAAAGCATTTAAGTTGACTTCGTTTTGCTTAAAAGTATATTTTGATGCATCCATATCCATATTGATTTGCATATCAATATCGGTTTTTACTTTATTTAAATAAGCGATTCCTCCAGAACTTGCTGTAAAAGCATCTGCTGTAGTTTTTGTATCTAAATCATAAATAACTTCTGTGAAATTTCCTGTTCCTTTGTGGTTCAAATTCACAATTTCAACCCATACATCTGCGGAAGCATCATCATAGATTATATTTCCATCTGTGATTGCATATTCGTCCAAAGCGACTTCAAATTTTGTCGGTTCGCTTTGCATTGTATCTAATTCTTCAGTTGGAATAGTTATATCATAATTAGCAAATCCATTTTTCAAAACCTTTACATAAAGTGTTGGTTCTTCTAAATAAATACCATTGATTTTCATTGTTTCTCCATTGATTACAGACATAATATCTAAATCAATTTCTAATTCTTTAATGTCGGCTAAACGAACGCCTTTAAAAACCTCGATTCCATCAACTTTTAATTCATTTAATGAAACTGCAACATCAGGAAAACTTTTAAACATAGAAATTCCTACATCTTCGAAATCGATTTCCGCTCGAACATTTTCGTTCGCTACTTTTTTAACTTCATTAAGTATTTCATCTTTAAAGAAATACGGAATCGTAACTGCTGCTAAAACGATTACTAATAGTAATACGCCAACTATTTTCAGAATGGTTTTTATAATTTTTCCGCCCATGGTTTAAATGTTTTTTACTTTTTGTGATATCTACTTTGTGTGTTTATTATAATTAGACGCTTAATCTACTCAGTTTCTTGTTTATTAAGAAACGAAAGTATAATATTTATATTGGAATGCTTTTAATTTGTTTGATGTTTTAGTCATCAGTAAATTAAACGAAAATTAGGGAATTTGTCACTTAAATTTTTTATAAAACTTTAGTTATGAATTGGGATTTTTTAATTAAAAATAGCGAACAAAGCAAACTCAAACAAAAACCGTCATGCTGAAAAATTTTATTGATTTCTAAAATCAATAAAATTTTTCAGC
>CAZEOC010000506.1:0-2903 GCA_964513525.1 uncultured Saprospiraceae bacterium
CCATTAATTTTAGAATTTTTTGCTTGCAAAAAAAATCCTGTTTATCCTGTTTATCCTGTCCAAAAAGGTTTACGAAGTAAATCAAATACAATTATTACGTCTTTTTAATTTTCATGAGAAAACCTTTCTTACTTATAATACTGAACAGTGACAAAATAAATATATTAATTAAAAAAAATATAACATCATGGACGTAGAGATATTATCTCGAATACAGTTTGCGTTTACGATTTCCTTTCATTATATCTATCCGCCATTGAGTATTGGTTTGGGGTTAGTTATGGTAATCATGGAAGGCTTATACCTCAAAACGGGTGAAAAAGTTTATGAAACAATGGCTCGTTTTTGGACGAAAATCTTTGCTTTAACATTCGGAATTGGTGTTGCTACAGGTATTGTGATGGAATTCGAGTTCGGTACAAACTGGGCAACTTATTCTCGTTATGTTGGCGATATTTTCGGAAGTGCTTTAGCCGCAGAAGGTATTTTTGCCTTTGCTTTGGAAAGCGGATTTTTAGGAATTCTATTATTTGGCTGGAATCGAGTGACGCCGATTGTACATTTTATCTCGACTTTAGGTGTTTTCTTCGGGTCGATGTTTTCAGCAGTATGGATTGTGATTGCTAATTCTTGGCAACAAACGCCTGCGGGTTACCACATTGTTGGAGAAGGTATGAATGCTCGTGCAGAAATCACAGACTTTTGGGAAATGGTTTTTAATCCATCGAGTGTAGATAGATTGACGCATGTTTGGATTGGTGCATTTCTGGCTGGTGCTTTTTTGGTTTTGAGTGTACATGCTTATTATTTAATCAAAGGTCGTCACATCGAATTATCGAAAAAAGCCTTTAAAATTGCGTTGATTGTCGCAACGATTGCGAGTTTATCACAATTGTTTACTGGTCATCGTTCTGCGGACGGTGTTGCTCATAATCAGCCTGCAAAATTAGCTGCTTTAGAAGGACATTTTGATACGTCAGCAGTTGCAGATATGTATTTGTTTGGTTGGGTAGATAAGAAAACACAAACCGTTACGGGATTGAAAATTCCGAAAGGATTAACCTTTTTATTACACCAAGATTTTGAGACAGAAGTACGAGGTTTGAATTCTTTTCCAGAAGATGAACGACCAACAGCATTGAATGCAATTTTTCAGTTTTATCATATCATGGTTGCCATCGGAATGTTTCTGATTGGTTTGACGCTTTTTGCTGTTTTCCAATGGTGGCGAGGTAAATTATTTGACCAAAAGTGGTTGCTAACTGTTTTTGCGTGGACTGTTTTCTTACCACAAATTGCGAATCAAGTTGGTTGGTTTGCTGCTGAAATGGGCAGACAACCTTGGGTTGTTTACGGACATTTAAGAACTTCAGACGCTTTATCAAAAACAGTTACAGCGAATCAAGTTTGGTTCTCTTTAATTATGTTTACTTTGATTTATAGTTTACTATTCGTCTTGTTTATTTATTTATTAAACAAAAAAATCAAAAAAGGTCCACACGAAACGGAAGATGAATCGCATCGACCGCAACAAAAGGAAATGGCAAAATCAATATAAAATAGTAGAAGGTAAATGGTAGCGATTAGAAGGATTTGATAGTCAATAATTTGTCTTTCTACTTTCTACCATTTATCCCATACCAAAAAAACGAAAATGACTTTTTTAAATATAGATTATCCAACTTGGTGGTTTTTAGTAATTGGTGGAGTTTTTACTGGTTATGCCATTTTAGATGGTTTTGATTTGGGTGCAGGTGCATTACACTTGTTTTTCAAAAAAGAAAAAAGCAGACGAATTGCCATGAATGCAGTTGGGCCTGTTTGGGATGGAAATGAAGTTTGGTTAGTCATCGCTGGCGGTGCTTTGTTTGCGGGTTTTCCAATAGTTTATGCAACCGTTCTATCGGCAATGTATATTCCCTTTATGTTATTTTTAATGTTTCTAATTTTTCGAGCCATCTCGATTGAGTTTCGGAGTAAAGAACCGATGCTTTGGTGGCGAAAAATGTGGGATATTTCATATAGTGTGGCGAGTATTATGTTAGCGATTTTGTTAGGCGTCGTCTTAGGAAATATCTTGCAAGGTATGCCGATAGATGAAAACTTAGAATTTTCTGGCAATTGGTTAATTTTTATAAATCCTTATGCAATTTTAGTTGGCTTAACAACCTTATTTTTATTCACAATGCATGGTGGAATATATTTAGCCATGAAAACAGAAGGTCGATTGTATGCGAAATTGACAATCTTGGTCAAACGAGCAATGATTTTGTTCTTAGTTACCTTTGGAATCGTAACACTTTACACGTTAATATACATTCCGCATTTATCGGATAGATTCAGAGAAATGCCTGTTTTATTTATCGTTCCAGTATTGGCATTTTTGAGTTTGGCGAATATTCCAAGATTGATTAATAAAAGAAATTATCGATATTCCTTTTTGTTTTCTGCGATTACGGTAAGTTTATTATTAATAACAGTTGCAATTGAATTATATCCAAATATCATCTTATCAACCTTGAATGAAGCGAATAACATCACGGTTTATAATGCTGCTGCTTCCGAAAAATCTTTGGGAATTATGTTAGTTTTTGTTGCCATTGGTGTGCCTTTGGTAATTAGTTATACTGCTTTTGTATATTGGACATTTAGAGGAAAAGTAGAATTGGACGAAATGAGTTATTAATCTGTAATCTATTAGGCGAAAATTATTTTCAGTTACTATTCAGAAATTAGAAGTTAGACCGCTTCGCTGTCAGACCATCTTCGATTGTCAGAAAATAGACTTCAAAACGTCTATTTTCTGAATAGTAACTTTTTCCTAATAGATTAGTCTTTCTAAAGCAAGATAAGAGCTTGTCTAAAATTTATTTCGAGCTGAATATCAGTAATTTACGGTTCTG
>CAZEOC010000507.1:0-2901 GCA_964513525.1 uncultured Saprospiraceae bacterium
AACGCGTATTTGGACGTGGGTTTACCAGCAAGGCTTTAACGCTGGCACTATTCCATCTACCCCCATACTCTGCTCCACACCCTGCCCCGGCTTTGACGATTATCGAGACGGGGATGCCATAGCAAACACGGAGCAACATTGGTACAGGCGCTACCCGCTTGTGTCCCCTACGTTCGTGCCTGGACTGGAATTGAGTGCGTTCGGCTTGAGCTGGATAGTTTGAGGCTTACGGGATAAGAATGGATGGATGGGTGGATCGATGGGTGGATCGATGGATCGGGATCGACGGATCGGCAGCATCCAGCGACTCCGGGTGATGTACTAACCCGCTGCGCGAAGCCACATTCTCTTGTCACCCTCCCGCGTGCGGGAGGGTCGGCGTCTAAGCGCCGGGGAGGGCCAGAATACGAACTGAACAGCTATCAAGATTTAGTGAGCCATAAACCAACAGCCTACTCTGCAGCATCCACCCTCAGCGCATCAACCACAAGCTTGGTAGGGTTATCAACAGAATCAAGCATCGGCAGTTTATAAAAATCCATAGTTGCCGACTCACCCACCAAGGTACCGTGTAAGATCGGCTGTCCCAGGAAGGTATACTTTCCTACTGCAAGGTGCGAGGCTAAATAGGTGACCTTCTTAACTATTGGTGCTAACGCATCATAGCCATTATGCATAGCAGTGCCAGTATCAAACAACGGTCCGCCCACCACTCCGTCAACGTCCGAAGAGATAAGCGTCCACTGAGTTCCTATCGCACTTTGTGGATTATGCGGTAGCGCTTCCATGAAAGCACTCTCTGCGGCGAGTTGATAGCATTGAGTCAGAGTGCCGGTATCCGTCGGGCAGCCAATCGAAGCAACACTCCACCGATGCCCACCGTGGGGCGTACCCAGGGTAACAACGCGTGACACACTTACCCCATTGCCCCAGTCAGCGAGCATTTTACGCGCAATGATTCCGCCCATCGAGTGCGCAACAATGTCCACACTTTTCGACCTAACCGTGTAGTTGTTGTAAATGAATTGGTATAGCTCAAACGCAATCTCTTCGATAGGTGTTGAGACCGAGTTGTCTTCGCTACCCGGCAGTATCACATCACAGTTATCTTCACCACCGTAATAACCAATTGATACGACATTGCGCCCGGGAAACCGGTTACGTAATACATCAGCCTGATTCTCCCAGGTGTCTTCGCAACTGGTACCTGTAAACAACGAAAGGATTCCGCTGAGTGTCGAGGTCTCACCTCCACCAGACAGATTAAAACCATGTATCAATAGAATATCAGATGACTTCGCCCTCACAGAGAGGTCACCTAACTCGTTAGCGGCCAGGTCATATTCATCATCCGCAATACTATCCTGGATAACCGGTACACTCACTTCACTAACGGCAATACCCCCTTCATTAAGAGCACCACCTTTTCCACCGCCACAACCGAGAGTCACAATTGACCCGAACACTAAAATCAAACCTCTAATCAAAACCGAGGAACTCCGAGAAAAATTAAAAGAACACAGCAAGTGGGTCGTCCCGAAGGCTGTTTGACAAACTTTGCACAGCAGCTGTTGTCAGGGCAAGGCGAAAAGCCACAGGGATAGTGGGCCTACGCCGAGTCTGATAAACGCAGCCATGGCAACAGCTGCGAAGCAAAGTGTTGAAGAACTTTCGGAACGACCCCACTAGCCCAAGCCGCACATCCTAACTTAGCCACAAGGCCTAAGTTCGTGATTTGTCGGGCAAAATAACTCCCATTTCATTAAGGTAGGGGCACAGATAGTGTGATAAGAATTCAACAAAGGGTTCAAAAAGACGAAAGGGGGTCCTTAACTGACAAACCCTGTTTTATTTGTGCGACAGCTTCACAACAGTGTTCGCATGTTTTCATTAATCACATACACCCAGCCAGTGGCGAGACAATGCGAATATTAAGCGCACACTGGCCCTGACAGGCCATTGATACCAGAGCGCCCTGTCAGAGTTGACTGCCTTAGCAGATCACTACTCGGGATCTCGCACGCGCACGGTTCGAGCGTTAATCCCCGCAATCGGTGGAGCAGGCAATGCCGTATTTACCCGGCTTATCGCACGCTGAGTAGAGTGACCACCGCCGGTGACGCTCAGAGGTCGTTAGCAGTTCAACGTTTCCCACAACCGGTAACAAAGCACCTTTACGTTAGCCACGAGTGTTCAAGTCACACAGAAATCAGAGACCAGCGGTCTTACATTCAGATCAACTTCAAAACCGACACAACCAGAATCATGTCTACCGCTTTGACAAGCAAGCACCCCTTAAAACAACTGTCGGTCCCATCTACGTGCGTCATCCTGTACACAATACGTTAACTGTTGCAATCGTAGCGAAATCAAAACACCACCAATTGGCCGAAAAGACACTGTTGTTGAATTACTCACTAAAGCAGTTTTCGACCTCCGGTGTGTTTCTTCATTGAAGTCCCTTGCGCCAAATTCGACACACCTTAGGGCTTTGGAATACGCCCACAACCATCCTGCAATCTCGTTAAAGATAATAGAACTATCGCTTGCTTGTATTACCTTGTTATGGGCCATTTACCGACCCACAATCCCGGCAATAAAATACAGTATCATGCTATTGATTGTGACGCCCCGATACAATAGGCTTGGCTCAGCGCCAAATTGAGCGCCAACTCTGCAAGTGCACAAAATACAAATGGATGACATCAAATTGATAACTAAAAACGCTGTGAAATACACTTTTGGAGCAGTGTTGTTAACTGCTTCTACAGTCTCATCTGCAGCATTCGAAAGGATGGTTGTGTTCGGTGACAGCTTTTCAGATGGTGGTAGCAGCCCAACAGCTCGATACAGCAACTATATCGAAGACCCAAGCCGTTTTTCTGGAAGCAGTCACCCCAC
>CAZEOC010000508.1:0-2900 GCA_964513525.1 uncultured Saprospiraceae bacterium
AAAAAGAACAAGTTAGAATACTTGGATAATTGTGTTCAGGTACTTAAGTACTTGGTTTAGTTAAACACTTGGACACAAGTACTTAATTCCTCCAAAAATTACGTCTAATAAAATCATAAATTTTTAAATAATGTTCCGCTTCTAATCTTAAAGCATCAAAATTATTAATTGAATCATCATCTATTTTCAAAAATAGACAAATAGGTAATTGAGAAGTACAACCACTTTTCAAAAATGGATGATTAAAATAAGTAGGTAATTTTTCAATATTTAGTTTAGCCAAAGAATCTGCAAACTCAATAGGTAAAATTTCCACTTTATTTTCGGATAAACCATATCTTGTTTTCACAACTTCATTATTATTAATTTCAATTTTAGTTAAAGAATGTGCAAGTACCCAACTATTTTTATTTCCCTTATCACCTTTAACCCATTTCCCTCCATAAACATAATATATATACCAAGTTTCTAAAGTTTGATTTTCTATTTTTAAATCATGATAATTATTAATAATTTCAATATCATTTTGGTCTGGAATCGAATCTTGAGCATTTACATTATTAATAATGAAGAGATAAAATAATACATTAATAAGATAAAGTAATTTCATAATGCAATAAGTAAATTTCAAATGATACTATCATTAGAAAAAAATGAATTTATTTTTATTTTCAATCTACAAAAAATGCTTGTAGTCTCGGCAAAACTAACTCAACACGTTCCTCATTCAAAACCATTTCCGAAGTTACTTCCTTTTCAATCACTTGACCTTTTTTCGCCAAATCCATCATTTTTTGTCGTTCAGGCACATCAAAATCAGCAAAAGTTCGACGCAATAATGGTAAAATATCATTGAATTTTTCAAAAGGTAATTGTTCAACCCAATTATCCAAAATATTCCAAAGTGAATGATTATAAATTAATAACAAACCACTTCCATGAAGAAATCCTTCCAACCATTGTGCAGCTTCCGCAATATCTCGACTAAGCGATAAAGCAAATGCCATTTTTTCGCCAGTTTTATCAATTGTAATTACACTTCTATCTGATAAAATCCGAACCGAACCGCCAGCTAAAACGCCATTAATCGATTCATTTTCAGATATTTGCAATAAGGTTTTATGCCAACTATCTAAATAAAATTCGTTATCCAATAAAGAAATTGACCGATTAGTCGATTGTAACAAACCGAAAATTTCACTTGCTGCATCCTCATCTACGCCTTGACAAGCAGTTGGTAAACCAATAAAAATACGTGGCAAAATTTGATTTACTACCAATTCGATACTTGATAAATCCGTTTTCCGAACTGTTCCATATCGTAGTTTTTTTACCAAAATTGGTAAGGTTTTCATCAAGTCCAAAACATCTTTCGTGACTGCAGATTTATCTTGTACCAATTTCACTAAATATTCTAAAGCACCTTGCAAGTCTGAATCAATTGCAGAATCCAACAAAGCTGACAATTTTGACAATTCCGTTGCTTCAAATGCTTCTTTTCTAATGAAATTAGTAGCCGCAGATTCTACCGTATTTCCCCACATTCCAGCTTCAATAATCGCTAAAGGAAACCGAACTTTCCATTTCAATTTCCAATTTTCATGGAATGAACCTTGCTTTTGTCCTCGAATTGCTTGAGGTTTTCCCCAATCAATATTTAAAACATTCAATCGATGTAATAGCAAACTCGCAATTGTATGCGTATTTTTTCGTAAATCTAATTGTTTAGTAACAGGTTCAGTCGCTTGATATTCCTTACTCAAACGAGCAGTTTTGATTAATTTTTCTAAGTTTTTTTGTAACGGAACAACAGGAACTTTATCAGAAACCTTTCCCATTGAATCGCCAATAATCAGTTTTTCTCGAATCAATTGCATCGGTTCATCATAACCGCCACAAAAAATAGTTTTAGCCGCTTCGTCCATTTCTGAAATACCCGAAATAGGTAAACCTCGCAGAATTGCTAAAGTTTCTGCTAATCGAACGGCTTCAATTATATGAGCCGAAGAAGCATCTAAATCTTCCTTTCGTAACAATTTTGCGACTTTTGTCATCCAACGAATCACGACATCTTTACGATTAGAAAACAGCATTTTGTACCAAGCTGGTGACAACACTCCAGCCCCATAACCACTCGAATAAGACAAGCGTTCATAAGTCCAAGGAATCCAAGTTGTTTCTGTTTTTAATCGTTTTATACCTTTCAGAATTGCATTATCCGTACTTACTTTAAATGATTTATAATCATCTAAAACTGGTGCATGAAAAGCACCACAAACAACGGCAACTTTTTCATAATCTTTCACCGCTTTTCGCAATACTTTCCGCATATATGCTTCTCGCATTTGCTCTCGAGGTTTCGGTGGCGTTTTTATTTCTGCTCGAAGTGCTCCCAACATTTCTACGATTGCAGGGAAAATTTCTTCCGTATTTTCGTTTTGCTCAAAAGTTACTTCCCACCATCTTTCACTATCTTCATAACCAGCCAATTTACCTAAAAAACCTAAAGGGTCACGTTCCAACAAAATATCTTCTTCAGACTTTTCGTCATCGTCTAATTTTTCATTAATAAAATCTAAAACCAACTGTTTATCGCCATCTTCATCTTTTTCTGCATCTAATGAAAAATGAAAAGATTGCGGTAAATCCATAAATTGAATCGGAATATTATTTTTAGCAGCCCAATTCATCGCAACCCATTCAGGCGAAAATTCCGCAAAAGGAAAATAAGCAGCTTGTCGCAAATCTTTCGGATTATAAGTTAAAATCGCAACTGGCGGTTTCAAATCTCCATCAATTATATGCTTAATCGCTTTCTCCGCATCTGGTGGACCTTCCACCAAAAGCACATCTGGTTGATATATTTCCAACGCTTTTTTTAGACTCTTTGCTGAACCAGG
>CAZEOC010000509.1:0-803 GCA_964513525.1 uncultured Saprospiraceae bacterium
CGATTTGTTCAGCATCATGCTTTGGATCGAGCTTCTTAAAGCCTCGAATATGCTGCTTGTTGTTTGTAACACCGAACAACTCATCTAAAACTGGCTTGAAGCGAACTTCGACGCCCCACCATCTTTCGCGTGTATCGCTATCCAGAAAGCCAAACGAACCAAAATCGATCTCTCTGCCGCCGCGTACAAATGAGATTCCTGTGTTTCGAGCATAATGCTTGCCAAGGCTTGAAGCACCGCCTCTGTTCTGTGTCTCAGGCTTCGCAATGCTTAGTCTGACGTCAACGTCTGAGAACTTCCCGGGTTGGTACTCAATACTAATCGCATAAGGTTTTTCAAAGGCTACGTTAGTCGCTTCGCCATCGCTCTCGGGACAACTAGATGGTTCCAAAATATATAGAGGATCATTTGGCATCAACTCATGCGAAGCCTCAATCTTCTTATTGTCCAGATCATAGTCTAGAAGTCTTATGTCGCGCCTTCTGCCATAATCGTCATTGTCATCAAGAAAGTGGCGATAAATACGGCACAGTTCGTCCTGCATGCGAGAGAACAGGGTAATTGGGCGTTTAAAGTCGACACCGTCCAGCTTCGACCACAGAACCAGTGTACCACTACTTCCTATTTCATCCCCAATCACTGCGAGAATTTCTTTGGGTAAGTCCGATTTTTCAACCTTTTTGAGATACTGTTGACTATCGTTTTTGATCTCCTGAAGATCCAGGTAAGCTCGGTAGACTTCTCCTTTGCGCCACGAAAACACTTCAACAAGCTGGGCTTGAGACAACGAAGAGCCCTTTAGA
>CAZEOC010000509.1:813-2897 GCA_964513525.1 uncultured Saprospiraceae bacterium
CGAACCGGCCAAGACCTTCCCTCGTATCCAATCGCGTCCCCCAGCCAAGCGACAGACAACTTCCCAGTTCTTCAGGAGTCATTCCTTTGCCGTTGTCCAGAACTCCAATTTTTTGAACGCGGTAGACCGTTCGCTGCGTGAGTGTTTCCCGGCCAGAAAGAGTTACAATTGTGATCTTTTTCGCCTTGGCCTCGATGGAATTATCTACCAACTCAGCTACTGCAGTCGCAGTGTTTCGATAACCAACTTGCCGCAGTGCTGTTAAAGCGAGATAAGCATCTACGATTTGTACAGGGGTTTCTTGATTACTCATCGCTGCTCTCCAAAATGTTCATCGAAAAATGTAAAGGCCTGCGGTACGTCAGGTAAGTTTATGATGTTATCGACCACATCAACGATCGTGCAACTCGCGGTGCCCCCTACTTGTGCTCCTCGAAGGCCGCGACCTACCATCTGGGAATAGAGCACTACTGATGTTGTCGGTCGTGCTATCACAACAGCTTCAGTTCGGGGTGCATCAAAGCCAGTTGTCAAAACCCCAAAATTTGTGAGTACTCTAATTTCGCCATTTTTAAAGTCGTCGATCGCTTGACGGCGGTCGCTTGGAGGTGTTTCGCCGGTAACCGCTCTCGCCGCACATCCGCGCTCCCTCAATACTAAAGCCATGTCCGAAGCATTTTGCTTAGACGGGCAGAATACAATCGTTTGCTTTTGTTCTTTAAGCGCAAGTCGTTCGACCGCAGCAACGATTTCCAATGTTCGTTGCACGTTACTGCCCAGTTCGGCCAGAACTTTTGGTGAAATATCCAACAAGTCGGACACTAGCTTAACTGCCTCTGTACTAAGTTCTACGTTGGCACTAGTATCCAACCGCAATCGCTCAATGGATGATAGGATTCCGCGTCCTTGCAAGTACTCTATAGGATTTTTTTCACCTGTGAGTTCATGGTCAATTGTTAGTTTATTGTTGGAATAGAAGCCGGACAATGCTGCGGTTTGTACTGTATCACCTCCAACATGATGTCGGCCAGGAGTTGCGGTTAAGCCTACTAAGTATGTTTCCGAATTGCAGAGAAACTCAATTGCTTTCTTATAAGTTGGTGCCATCGACATGTGAGCTTCATCAACTATCAGCAGGCTGCATTCACGTTTTATTTGTGTAAATTTATCAAAATCAGTGTTTTTGCTTGAATGAATGCTTGAGTAGCAGCTTTGAAAGCTTGTCACGATAAAACATGGCTTACTGAAGTCTAAACCGTCATGTTTCCGGCCTCCCCACATGGAGTAGATATTCGCATCCTCACTCCCGAGTTTACTCCAGATATCTTGAAATGTCTGAACGGCTTGGTCGCAAAGCTCCTCACTGTGAGCAAGCCAGACAACGATGGGCGGTTGCTTTGACGCGCTGAAGCGAATGAAGTCGGCTATAAACTCCATGGCCGTTCGGGTTTTACCAGAGCCAGTTGGCATATGAGCGACAATTCTATGGCTTCTTGCCGCGTCGACTTGATCCTTTTTCAAGAAACAAAATCTGACGAGTTGTTTGCGTATGCTATTTTGATAGTCGAATAGTGGTCTACTGATAGCGGTTTTTTGAAACGGTTCAGGGCCAGACAAAAGGTCGTCAGGAAATGCTTCTTCGAGTTCCAAATCTAGCAGCTTGAGGAATTGCGTCGTTAGTGGATTTCGGCCCCACGTAAACGAACCGGAGTCAATTAACTGAGCACCATCAGCACTTTCGCCCAGCTTATCACGGATATCTTGCGGTGAAAACGCCTCCAAAATAGCGTTTCTGAGGTCTTTATTTTTGAAAATGGCAAGGCCGCTTTCGGAGAGCATGGCTTCAGCTATGGATCGAGGCCGAGTGCTGACACCAAGCTCCAAAAGACCTTCTATTCGGCTGTCGCCCCAAAAATTTGTTAGTTTAGAAATCCCTAAGCTGGCAAGGGCGTCAACGGCTGCTTTTCTACTCATTATGCCTTCTATTCTCTCAACGCCCTTCGGAAATTCACCCGAAGATGATTTGCTAAGTTTGGCGACAACATGCCCTGCAGGTAGTTTTCTGTCCAAGCAAACTGCCTACT
>CAZEOC010000510.1:0-2880 GCA_964513525.1 uncultured Saprospiraceae bacterium
TAGAAGCTTGTAATACCAGTTTTCAAGTGCATTTACAAGTTGCTCCTAAAGATTTTGCAAAGTTATATAATATCGCTCAAGCCATTACTGCACCTTGCATGGCAATTGCTGCAAATTCTCCGATTTTATTCGGAAAAAGATTATGGCATGAGTCAAGAATTGCCTTATTCCAACAATCAATTGATACTCGAAATTCTTATTATCATCTAAGAGATAGAAGTCCTCGGGTTACTTTTGGAAATGATTGGTTGAAAGATTCAATTTTAGAAATCTACAAGGAAGATATTATGCGTTTCCGAGTATTGATTGCTTCTGATATAGAGGAGAATGCAATGGAAAAAATCAGAAATAATGAAGTTCCTCGCCTTCGTGCTTTGAATGTTCATAACTCGACTGTTTACCGTTGGAATCGTCCTTGTTTTGGTATTTCTGATAATGGAAAACCGCATTTAAGAATAGAAAATCGTGTGTTCGCAGCAGGTCCAACTGTAATGGACGAAATGGCAAATATGGCTTTTTGGTTAGGTTTAATGGCAGAATTGCCACATATTTATCCTAACATCCACGAACATATGGCTTTTGATGATGCTCGGGATAATTTTGCGAAAGCAGCCAAATTTGGTATCGATTCTAAATTTACTTGGATTAATGACAAGAAAATTTCAGCAGTAGATTTAATTATCAAAGAGTTATTGCCTATCGCAAGAAAAGGTTTGGAACGTCAAAAAATCAATAAAGATGATATTGACTATTATTTAGGATTGATTAAAAAACGTGCAAAAAAGCATACAAATGGTTCGAGATGGATGTTAAGAACCTATACAAAATTCTGTAAGGAAACTACTAAGACAGAAGCTATTTCTGCATTAACAAATGCCATGATTAAGAATCAAATTAGTGGAAAACCAATTCATGAATGGACGATTCCAAATTTAGAGGATTTGATGGATTATGAAGCTGGAGATGTTACAGTTGAAGAGTTTATGGAAACAGATATTTTCACAGTTCAACAAGATGATATTTTAGGTTTAGTTTCTGATATTATGAATTGGAGCGATTTACGATATCTTGCAGTCGAAGACGATAATGGTCAATTAACCGGTTTGGTTTCTTCAAATATGGTTATTAATGAGTTTTTGAAAAAACCCTCTGACCAAGATATACAAGACCTTTTGGTGAAGAATATAATGATTCCAAATCCTATTACAATTACGCCAAAAGCTACTTTCATGGATGCAATGCGATTAATCGAAGAGCATCAAATTAATTGTTTACCTGTCGTAAGAGAAACTGGAGAATTGGTTGGAATGATTACTGAAAAGACCTTTTTCAAAATGTCAAAACGATTGTTACAAAAAATGAAATAGTTACTGGTTACTGGTTACTGGTTACTGGAAAGTGATTAAATAGTTTTAAAAAAATAAAGCTATTTAATCACTTTTTTAATTAATAAACAATGGAACTATTATTTATTAATATTAATTGAGTTTCTTGCAATTTAAAATTACCAGAAAATCAGTAATCAGCAACACTAATATGCAAGACAAGACATTTACGCAAAAAAATGCTTTAGTTCCTTTTCTAAAAAGGCTTTTCATCTTTGCATGGAAATACAAACAACATGTAAAAAAATTCATGTTTTATATTTTTATCATTGCTGTCATTGATGCAAGTTTTCCAATTGCATTGAAATTAATGATTGATAATGCCTTAACACCCGAATTACAAAATATTAAAGCTGCAGCCGATGCTGGCTTATCGTATATTCCCGATTTCACACAGGTTTATTATTACTCAGCCGTCTTTGTTGTTATGGCGATAATATCAATTATTGGTATTTATTGGTTCATTTTACATACTGGAAAAGTTCACGAATTTGTAATTACAGACTTACGTCAAACCTTATTTGAGAAACTACAAAAAATGCCTTTTTCCTTCTATGATAAAAATGCTTCTGGTTGGCTACTTTCAAGGATTACATCGGATACAGACCGAGTTTCAGAAATTGTTGCTTGGGGTTTGATAGAAATGCTTTGGGGTTCTACAATGATTATTTTCTGTCTACTTTCATTAACTTATTTTAGTTGGAAATTAGCTTTAATCGTCGCTATTTCAATTCCATTAATGTTATTTGCTTCTATAAAAATTAGATTATTAGTATTAAAATATGCTCGTAAATCTCGAAAGTTAAATAGTGAAATTACTGCCGCTTTCACAGAAAATATTAATGGTATTTCTATTATAAAAAGTATGGCACAAGAGGAAAAAGTAAGTCAACAATTCAATGAATTGAGTAATAAAATGAGAAATTCCTCCTACAAAGCGGCTTATTATACCGCAATGTATTTTCCTGTTGTTGTTTTAATTGGTGGCTTAGCGAGTGCTGCGGTAGTATTTTATGGTGGAAAAATGGCGATACATTTACCGCCTTTAATTACAATTGGTGTTTTAGCTGCAGCTTTTGATTATACTTTAAAAATCTTCTTTCCAATCATTGATATTTCAATGTTTTATGCCAAAGCACAAGGAAGTTTATCGGCAGGAGAACGAATTTTTTCTTTATTAGATGAAGAAATTTCAATCAAAGACGATATCAATGCAACTGATTTTTCAATTATAAAAGGAGAAATAAAATTTCAAAATATTGATTTTGATTATAATGAAACGACCAGTGTTTTAAAGGGTTTTAATTTAACCATAAAAGCGGGACAATCTATCGCTTTGGTTGGTGGAACAGGCGAAGGAAAAACGACTATAGCAAACTTAATTCCTCGATTTTACGAACCGACAAAAGGGCAATTATTAATTGATAATCAGGATTATAAGACAAAAACACTACAGAGTTTAAGAAGCCAAATTGGTGTTGTTCTACAAACGCCA
>CAZEOC010000511.1:0-2146 GCA_964513525.1 uncultured Saprospiraceae bacterium
CGATGGGTCCTAGTCGTCTGCAGAATCCGAAGGATCAGCGTCTGGCGCGCTGTCGTCTCCGGCGTTGTCTTCGGGTGCAGGATCTACATCAGTGGATGATGCAGCATCAGCGACTGGTGCGTCAGAACTGTCAAGCGAGCCCATCTGCTCTTTCATCAAGTCGCCAAGAGTTGTGGCTGTCGGCGCGGTGCTCTGCGCGTAATCACGCATTGCCTCGCCTTCTTCGTCAGACTCTTTGGCCTTTATCGAAAGCGATATCGCTCGGGCCTTGCGATCAATGTTGATGAACTTGGCTTCAAGTTCCTCACCTTCCTTGAGGTGCATCTTCAGATCGTCGATGCGATCGCGGGCATATTCGCTTGCGCGCAGGATGCCTTCGACGCCATCTCCAAGATTCACCATCGCTACTTTTGTATCGACTTCAGTGATGGTGCCTTTAACAATCGTGCCCTTCGGATAATCGGCAACGAACTGACCGAACGGGTCTTGCTCAAGTTGCTTAACACCTAAGGAGATACGCTCACGTTCCGGATCAACTGCCAGTACCACTGCCTCGATTTCCTGACCCTTCTGGAAGTTGCGTACTGCCTCTTCGCCAGTGTCGTTCCAGGATAGATCTGACAGGTGGATGAGACCGTCGATACCGCCGTCCAGTCCGATGAAGATACCGAAGTCAGTGATTGACTTGATCTTACCGGAGACCTGATCGCCTTTGTTGCACTTGCCGGCAAACTCATCCCACGGGTTCTGCTTACACTGCTTCACACCCAGTGAGATACGACGCCGCTCTTCATCGATATCAAGGATCATGACTTCGACTTCATCGCCCAGTGCCACGACCTTGTTCGGGTTGACGTTGCGGTTGGTCCAATCCATTTCTGAAACGTGCACCAGACCTTCAACGCCCTCTTCGATCTCAACAAAGCAACCGTAGTCAGCGATGTTAGTAACCTTACCGAAGATACGGGTGTGTTCAGGATAACGGCGAACGAGATCTGCCCACGGATCATCACCAAGTTGCTTCAGACCCAGTGATACACGATTGCGCTCGCGATCGAACTTCAGGACCTTCACTTTCATTTCCTGACCGACTTCAACCACTTCACTCGGATGCTTAACGCGCTTCCATGCCATATCGGTTATGTGCAGCAGGCCATCGATTCCACCCAGATCAAGGAACGCACCGTAGTCAGTGAGGTTTTTGACGATACCAGTAACTTCCTGGCCTTCCTGCAGGCTCTCGAGCAACTGCTCGCGCTCTGCACTGTATTCAGATTCGACAACTGCTCGACGCGATACCACCACGTTGTTGCGTCGGCGATCGAGTTTGATCACTTTGAATTCGAGTTCTTTACCTTCGAGATAACTGGTATCGCGTACCGGACGCACATCGACCAGTGAGCCTGGCAGGAACGCGCGGATATCTTCGATTTCCACCGTAAAGCCACCTTTGACCTTACCCGTGATTGCACCCGTAACAATTTCTTCAGTTTCCTGGGCTTTTTCCAAACGGGCCCACGATCTGGCGCGCTTGGCTTTCTCGCGGGAGAGTCTTGTCTCGCCGAAGCCGTCTTCAACAGAGTCGAGCGCAACTTCAACGACTTCACCAACGCTAACGGCGATATTGCCGGTTTCGTCCATGAACTGTTCAACCGGGATAACCCCTTCCGATTTAAGCCCCGCGTGGACCATGACGAAGTCACCGCTTATCTCGATGACGGTGCCGCTCAGTATGGAGCCGGGCTTCATTTGTGTTTGGGAAATGCTTTCCTCAAACAGATCAGCAAAAGATTCAGACATTAAGTTATGAATTCCTGGATTATTTCTTCAATGCTCACGACAATCCTGTCAGGGCAAGGTGATTAAAAAACGCTGCGTTCCGTCGACAGCGGTTATAGAAAGTGTTTCTCTGTGGCTGCTTATAGCCTATTTCTTGCTAAATCAAGCACTTTTGTTACCACCTCTTCGATGGTTGAAGCACTGGAATCAATAGCAATGGAATCAGCGGCGGGAACAAGCGGTGCAACCGGGCGGTTGTAGTCGCGTTCATCCCTCGCGCGAATATCTTCTAGCAGACTCCCAATAATAGCTGTTATACCCTTTTCTTTCAACTGTTTAACTCGTCTTTCAGCGCGAATTTCAGCCG
>CAZEOC010000511.1:2156-2878 GCA_964513525.1 uncultured Saprospiraceae bacterium
TTGCATCGGGAAAAACAATCGTCCCCATATCTCGACCATCCGCCACCAGCCCCGGTGGTTGACGCCAGCGCTTCTGACGCGCCAGCAAGGCATCACGCAACGGTGCATGTACAGCGATATGTGAGGCGCGATTACCCACGGTTTCAGCCCGCAGTTGCTCACTGACATCCTGCCCGCCCAGCAGTACTACGCCCTCGCCACTGTCGCCGCGTTCGAAATCGATTGGTGCGGTGGCCGCCAGCTGCGTCAGTGCGTCAACATCGTCGATTTCCACACTGGTGTTCAGCGAGGCCAGCGCCACCACTCGATATAGCGCACCGCTATCAAGCATGTGAAAGTCCAGCGCTTTTGCGACTTCACGAGCGATCGTGCCTTTGCCCGAACCGCCTGGCCCGTCGATCGTTATAACCGGGATCGAAGCGCTCTCAGGCATCGGTAAGACCCACGCGCATACCGACTGACGAACACAACTCGAAAAAGCCCGGAAATGATGTTTCGATATGCTGCGGATCGCAGACCGTGATCGGTGCTTCAGCGCGCAGGCCGGCCACACAGAACGACATCGCTATCCGGTGATCAAAATAGGTTTGCACCGTACCACCCCCGATTACACCGCCTTTGATGATCATGCCATCCGGGGTCGGTGTAGCATCAACGCCCAGGGTGATCAGCCCTTCGGCCATTGCCGCTGATTTAGAGGCGCTTGCGACAGATGGCGAGCT
>CAZEOC010000512.1:0-2872 GCA_964513525.1 uncultured Saprospiraceae bacterium
AGCAGCAACAATATTTTCGGTTTCCACCAAATTAATATATCGTTTAAAATATTCATTTGATTCCTTTGCTTGTGGTTTTCGTGGTGTCATCATCATTTGATATACTGTTTTTTATAACCCTTTTCAGTTGCTAAGTAATCGGTCATAAATAAATATGATTAAAAAATAAATCGAAATTAATTGTACTTATTTGTGAGCGGTTATTTATCTACATTTAACATAGTAACTGCACTAATAGGCAGTAATTGCTATGAATTTGATTTATGGACATGTTTCAATAACAGATAATACAAAATCAACCAAAAATTGATATTTATCGTTGTTATTCGTTGCTCCAATGCTATGGACAAGTGTTGCTCGTTCACCAATTCCAAGATTTTCATATTCATTCACTATTGTTGTTCCGTTATTAGGATCATGGATATCCGGATCGGTCGGGTTAGTAGAAGAACCTGGTTCTCTTTGATAAACAAAATAAATAGGCGGTGAAGAATTGGTTACGTCATTTGGCGGATACCACCAATTTGGAAAACCCCAAGCATTACTTGGAAGTGCATTATACATATAAAGTCCTTTAACAATTGAGGTTTCTCTATGTCCGTATTTCCAACTAAGAATACTTCCTCTTGAAGAACCACCAATGATAATTTTCGAAGGGTCGAAATTGTATGTTTCTGCATTATTAATAACCCATTGAAACATCAACTCTGCATCATCCCAACCTGTTTGAACTTCTTCTGGTGTACTTACAGTAGTTAATGATTCCCAAGCAATCACGGAAACACCTTGAGCATTCAAATCTTCAATTATTGAATTTGGCATTGAAATATTTCCTCCATTTCCATGTGCATCAAAATAAATTGGTGTTGGACAATCGGATTCCGCTTTATAAATGTCAAGAAATTGGCGACTTTCAGTTCCATACTTAACGCCCTTTTCAACTAAACTTTCGGTTAAAGGATTATTTGTTGGTTCGTCACCGTCAGAATTACACGAAATAATAAATAAACTAAGCATCAAAATATTTAAAAACTTCTTCATATGATTTTTTATTCTTTGATTGTTTAAACGTTTAATGGTTTAATATATTTATTACAGTCTTATTATTTATAATTGTTGCATTTAGGAGCAATTGACAGTTAACTTTTATTAGAAACAAGTTTTTTATTCGTTTTGCATCCAATTATATTTATCATTTTTCCAATAGATAAATCCACCTCCACAAGCTTCGGCTACATGAATAAATATTGCATCATATATTAGTTTTATCATTTTTTCTTCTGGAATAATATCATCTTCATAATAAAAATCATTTATTTCTTCATTCCAATTAGGAACTAATGTTTCTCCTTTATCCACTTTTTCGAATATTCCAATATCATTACAATCATCTAAGTCAAAATATTTATTTCCTGCTCCAAATATTATCGGTTTAATATTCAAAGCACTTGGACTTCCTATAATTATTCCTGTTTTAGGGTTCTCCTTTTTATTTTCTTTAATAAATATTGCTACATCCTCTATTTGGTCATTGTTAAAGTTGCCGATTAAAAAATATGGTGCAATATGACAACTTAAACTATATTTATCTTGTAAATTATCGTTTGTTAAAATTTTATTCAAATATTTTTTTGCGACCTCGGCTTCCGTTCCATCACATTCATATTTTTTTGAAGTTGAAGAAGTTAGCTTAATTTGCTTTTTTGAAATTCCTCCGCCAAATACCCAACCAAATATCTCTTTATCAATTATTTTTACTTTATACCAAGGAGAAACAGTCGTTTTTCCTCCAATTTTTATGCTTTCTTTTTGGGTACTTTTTTCATCTAAATAAGTAAGTTGAGTATTTTTTTTCAATGTAAGTATAACTTCGCTTGAAAGTTTTGGCTCTGACCTTAACCGTAGATTTTCAAATGTTGTATACATTATGGATACTTGTTGATTGTTTTCATCTTCTATTATTGATGTTTTTAATATCACTTCTTTGTCCTGTTTTTCTTCATGTGATGAACATCCAAAAAGTAATAAAACGATATAAAGGGTTAATGTTTTTTTCATATTTCTTTGAGATTTATTTTTTATTACTTGCCTGCAACGTTTCGCATACCTGACTTAGCCAGCAAAAGCTGACTAAGTCAGGTATGCTTTGTTGGTAGTAGTCTTCATTTTTTATTCATCTTTTTCAAATTCTAACCACTTATCTTCCACATAAGAATAATTTTCAATTGAGCCTTTTTTAATTATTGCTAATTTTCTAAAATCAAGTGTGTCAGATATGTATTTAAGTAAAATTCCTGCTTCGTCCATTCCGTGAGTCTGGTAATATGAGCCATATTGGCAATTAAATGGATTCCCTTCTACTTCATCTGTGAAAACCGATAAAAGAAATAATTTTCGTGATTCTACCGAAGCTTCTTCATAACCAAACATTCTGTGGTCTTTTCGAATATTAGCCATTAGCCAAATTGTACTATCTTTTTCTATTATTCCTTTGGTCGTGTTTTCAAAATCGATTGATACCAATTCAATTTCATTTTTTGATTCATTTTCTTGTTCAATATTTTCAGACGCAGTTTCTATTGGTACATCCGAGGTTTCGATTTGATTCATTTCGGATTTTTCTTGTGTAATATTTTCACATGAAAAAGTACAAATTATTAACCCTGTATATACAATTATTGGAATCTTCATTTTTTTTTATGACAAACAACGGTCTCGTATATGCGCAGTCGACACGCATAGCGGCGATTGGCGTATATACTTTGTTGCATTCAGTTTTTATTTTTCAATTCTTTGTCCTTGGTAATTAAAAATTACTTTTGAAGCCAAATATTTAAATTCTTCTTCCTTATCACTAATTTTGCGACACACT
>CAZEOC010000513.1:0-2494 GCA_964513525.1 uncultured Saprospiraceae bacterium
GTTTGAATACAATCCAAAATTTGCTGTGTCAAACGTTCTTGAACTTGTAAACGTCTTGCGAAAGCATCTACAACACGAGGTAGTTTGCTCAAACCAACAATATGACCATTTGGAATATATGCAATATGTGCTTTACCGAAAAATGGCAAAATATGATGTTCACAAAGAGAATATACTTCAATATCTTTTACAATGACCATGTTTTTATGATTTTCATCAAACATCGCACCTTGAAGTATTTCAGCAGGATTCAAATCATAACCGTGCGTCAAAAATTGCATTGCTTTTGCGGCTCTTTCAGGGGTTTTGATTAAACCATCTCGTTTGGGGTTTTCCCCTAACTCCGTCAATACATTATGATAATTCTCGACTAATGACTTTGTAGTTTCATCATCGTAAGTCTCTATTTTTTGGTATGACATTTTCAAGATTTGGTATTCGGTATCTGATATTCGGTATTCGACGAGTACCGAGTAACAAATACCAAATTAAAATTCTTCTCCGTAATATTCACAGTAAATATTTTCGGTTTCTGTTAGTTTAATACAATGTAAATGACAACCTTCTGCCTCAATTAAGGGCGCTAATTGTTGCCAAATCATGATAACCAAATTTTCGGTTGTCGGTTGTAATCCTTTAGGAATGAAATCCACATCAAGGTTCAAATTAGAATGGTCTAATTTATCTACAACTGCTTTCTCTGCTAATTTCTTCAAATCTTTTGCGTCCATAACATAACCTTTCAATGGATGTGGTTTCCCTTTTACCGTAATGAAAAGCTGATAATTATGTCCATGCCAATTTGGATTAGCACATTTCCCGAAAATCTCAAGGTTTTTTTCACGAGACCATTCATCAACCCAAAGTTTGTGAGCTGCATTAAAAGTCAATCGCCTTGTCAAATAAACCATTTATTAATTGCTTTTATAATTTAAAAAAAACTGTTGTTTAGACGATTATCTAAATCCAAAAGTTACTTTGTATAAATAACCAACTGTCTTTTAAAACTATTAATTTCAAAAATGAGTGCAAAAATACGAATTAATAGTTATTAATCACGAATTATCAATTACAAATTCAACACTAAAGTTAAGGTTTACTTAAGATTAAGATTCCTTAAAAATTCGTTTCGACAAAACAGAAACTTAATGATTAATAATATCGGTATCAAAAATCATTTCTTATATAAATATACTATGACTTTTCTTGCATTTTAGATTCATTGATAAAGTATATTAACGCTCAACAGTCAATTAAAGAATTGTCGTAAACTTTGCTAATTCCTATAAATCATAAAACGCAGTAAGTTAATAGATTGGTGAGTGTCTGTTTCGGCGAAAGCCGTTTTATTTTTAGAAATCTATATTAATGCATTAAAATACTTCAATCAATCGAGTCAATTTATCTACTCAAAACCTGTAACTCAAAACCCGTGACAACTCGTTTCTTTTGTCAAATTCCATTAAGTTTGTGGTAAATATTGCGTTTTTTTCGATTTTATACGCTGAATTTTGTTATTTAGCTAATTCAAAGAATTTTAATATTTTATTAACGAATAATTATTATTTGACATTAGTGAATTATTGATTTTCAATCCAAACGTATTAATTTTTTTATAAAAAATATAAAACTCTTATGAGGAAAAAGCTGACCTTATTATTATCAACTTTCCTAATGCCTTTATTTGCATTAGCACAAGATCCACAAGGATTAGATGAACGTATAAATGCAGCGGTTGAACCTGTATCGACTGCAATTGCAAATATCGTATTTTATGGATTTGAAGTAAATGGTGTTTCTATTCCAATCGTACTAATTGTATTGATTGGTGGAGCGACTTATTTTATGATATATTTTGGTTTCCCAAATATTACTCGTTTTAAATTAGCTATAGATGTAGTTCGTGGAAAATACGATAGTTTAGCTGGTGATCCGAGTGAAGATGAAAATGATTCTCGTCCAGAAGTCGCTAATACTGAAATGCATACTGTTGATGGTGATAATCCAGATACAATTCGTGTAGAAGGACATCATGGTGAGGTGACGGCTTTTCAAGCTTTAACTGCGGCATTATCTGCAACTGTTGGTTTAGGAAATATAGCAGGTGTTGCGATTGCAATTTCTGTTGGTGGTGCTGGGGCAACATTTTGGATGATTTTAGCTGGTTTCATTGGTATGGCTTCTAAATTTGTTGAGTGTACATTAGGTGTAAAATATCGTGAAATTGGACCTGACGGAACAGTTTATGGTGGACCAATGCATTACTTGAGCAAAGGATTGAAAGAAAATGGTTTAGCTGGTTTAGGTAAAGTATTAGCAGTATTCTATGCAATTATGATGATTGGTGGATCATTTGGTGGTGGAAATATGTTTCAAGCAAATCAAGCCGCTGCACAGTTTTCACAAATGATTGGTTCTGATTCAGGAATGATGGGAACTGGTTTTGGTATCGTAATGGCTATTTTAGTTGCTATCGGTGGCGGTGTTATTGCTC
>CAZEOC010000513.1:2504-2867 GCA_964513525.1 uncultured Saprospiraceae bacterium
TAGTTGCTATCGTAATCTTAGGTGGAATCAAGCGTATCGGTAAAGTTGCGGAGCGAATTGTTCCTTTTATGGTTGGTATATATGTATTGGGTGCGGTTATCGTATTAGTTTTAAATGTTGGTAAAATTCCTTCTGCATTCGGTTCTATCTTTGAAGGTGCATTTACTGGTGCTGGTATCGCAGGTGGATTCATTGGTGTATTGATTCAAGGTTTCCGTCGTGCAGCATTCTCAAATGAAGCTGGTGTTGGTTCTGCTTCTGTTGCTCACTCTGCAGTACAAACAAAATATCCTGCAAGTGAAGGAATCGTAGCATTATTAGAGCCTTTCATTGATACAGTTATTATTTGTACAATGACAGCTT
>CAZEOC010000514.1:0-2864 GCA_964513525.1 uncultured Saprospiraceae bacterium
CAATATTCGAAATTCATCTGTTCTGCGGTTCAAGAAAGGTGAGAATTATCATTCATTAAAACAATTTCAAACTCCTCTCCTACCGAATTAACAATATTCACACCCGTATTAGAATGACTATATTTTTCCATTTCTCGCAAATGTTCTCCTGCCAATAAGCACATCAAACAACGTAAAGTTCGACCGTGAGAAAAAATTATAGCTTTATCAAAATCAGTTTTCTTGATTTCATCTATAAATTTTTCTAAACGATTTTTTACTTCTGCGATACTTTCGCCTTCTTCTAATCGAGCATCAAAATCACCACTTTTCCAAGCAGCTACCAAATCTCTATATTCTTGAACAGATTCTTTGGTTCCCTTTTTTCCTTCATGTACACCCCAACCGATTTCTCGAATTTCGCCTCGAACTCGCCAAGTTATTCCTTGATTAATAAAATGTTGTGCAGTTTGATGTGTTCGTTTTAATGTTGAAGTATAAACATAATCAAATTTGATATGCTGATATTTTTGAAAAAGTTGTAAAGCTTGTTGTTTTCCAGTGTCGTTCAAACTCGAATTCACACCACTTCCTTGTACAATTCCTTGTTTATTATAATCCGTTTCTCCGTGTCGAATGATATATAATTGTTTCATCTTTTATCTGCTTAAATTGTTAAAAAAGTATGTCCATGAAATATGAAAAATAAATTAACGATTTTATTTAATATTGCTAATCAAGCTTTTTCAAATTGACTGCTAACCAACCATGTTTATTTTCCTTAATCTGAAAAACAACTTTGTCGTTTTCTTTAATTGCTTCATTAAAATAGTTTTCATGAGTATAAATCTCCTGATGAGAACCATCTAATAATTCGACATAACCAATTTTTGTCTTTTCATCAAAATACTTCAAATATCCAATTGCTTCCTCGGTTATTATCATAATTATACTTTTGAACTAAGGTGTCGGACACTTTCTTAATATATATTGTATGCTCAAAATTTAGTTCATTTATTTTGTCTAAGGAATGAGGTATAAATAAAGTTACAGAATTTGGCGAAGTATTTTTTATTCTTAACGAGGCGAAAAACGCAGTCATAGCCGTAGCTACGACGAGTATTTTTAACGAAGTTAAGGGTGAAAAAGACAAGTCAAAAATGTAAATTTATTTGTAACTCATTCCTAAGTGTCCGACACCTATGATTTCCAATCCATAATCATTCGAAAAAGCGGAATCGGCATTTGAATATTTCCATCTTCATTCAAATGCGTTACTTTTTCTCCATTTTCCAAAATTCCAACCCACATCAAATTTTTTGGCAAGTCAACAATCAACATCGCTTCTTCTGTTCCGCCGCCATGTGTCATCAACCCTTGCATGATTGCCAAATCCCCTTCAATTCTTATAGGAACTTGAACTTCCATTCGTTGAATAAAATCCATATACTTATGTGCCATCAATTTCTCTAATCGACTTTTCATTGGTTCGGTCGTAAACAATTTAGAATCAAAAGGATATTTACCTTCCAAATCTCTTAGAAAATCTAAACTTTCTCGATTAGGGTCAACTGGTATAAAAGGAATTTCTTTTGGTGCTTCTACTTCTACCGTTTCTTCTATTTGTTGGATATTTTCATCCTGTTTTGCTTCATTTGTTGCCGTTTCTTGACAGCTACAAAGAATAATCATTGTTATTAAAAAAATTAATTTTTTCATCTTCAATTTTCATTATCAATTATCAATCAGTATTGCCAAACATCAAAATATTTACCGAATATCTTTGCTAAATTATAAGCGTCATCTATTCCTCTGTGATGTGTTCCTTCAAATTCAAAACGTTCTCTTCTGACTGCTTTTTTAAGTCCATAAGGTTTACTCAAATTTTTCATATCAGAATATTGAGCTTTCAAGTTGATATATTCATCCAACCATTCGTCTTCAATATCATGTAATTCGCAATCTTTAATCAATTGAGTTTGGTCAAATTTCCCCCAAGAACAAAGTAAATATTCTTCATCATAAATACCTATCCAATCTTGAAATGCTTCTATTACTTCAGGAAATTTCTCTGCTTGATTAATTTGAACTTGAGAAATAGAAGTCAAATTCATGCAAAAGGGCGATAGAAAAGGATTAATAATCGGCTTAATAAACTTACAAAAAGTAGATTCTACCTCTCCATATTCATTCAATTTTACAGCTCCGATTTCTATTGTTTCTACCTTTCTACTTCTCTTATTTTCCCAACAAGTTGCTTCTAAATCGTATATTATGAACTTCATATCTATTAAAATTTACACGGAAAAGATAGGAAATATTTTGTAGTCACCTATATAAATTTGTTATTTTGTTATGTAAGTAATCATAAAAAAATTACTTATCATTTTTGATTGATAAATTTCCGTTTATACTTTGTTATTTTAATCAGCAATAGACAATACTATTTCTTCAAAAAATGCCTTGTATAAACTAAAGTTTTCTTTATCAAAAACATCAACTTATTGTTTTATAACTATTGAATTATTAAAGCACATTAATCTATCACTTATTAAGAACTATAACTAAAAAGCTAAATATGAAATTTATATTATCTATATTATTACAAGCTGGTTTGAGTTATTTAATAACTTTATTTTTTCCAGAGTTTCCTTGGTGGTCTGTTGTAATTGTTGCTTTTGTTATTGGATTTATTTTTGAAATTAAAGGTTGGGCAGCATTTTTAGCTGGTTTTTTGGCAATGTTTGGCTTGTGGCTTGGCTTAGCAATGTTTTTAGATATTCAAAATGGTCATTTATTAACAGAAAGAATCGCACAATTATTTAAAGTTCCTGCAAATTATTTAGCTTATATCGCTGGAATCATTGGAGGTTTGCTTGGAGGAT
>CAZEOC010000515.1:0-2857 GCA_964513525.1 uncultured Saprospiraceae bacterium
TAATACAAGAATCATAGACATGCAACAAAAGCAAATACTTTGACTATAGAGTTTATTGCAGCTTCTTGATACTCTAATTTTTCTAATTGAATCTTCATTTCTGGCTTCACCCTTCTTTTTTTAAGTATTTGATTTTTTGTTCAGCAACTTTCATTGCTTCTAATCCAAGCTCTTCACCATCAAGTTGATAGACCACTTTATCACTGAGCCAGGCGAGAATCACTTTATTCTTGTTTTCGGAGTAAAAGTCAGAAAGAGATTCTACCTGATCTTTGGTCGGCATTCTTTCGTCTCTTTCGATTTTGCTTAAGATAGTTGGGTCAAGAGATATCTGTGCTCCTACTTCTCTGAGTAACAGACCCTTACTTTCTCTTAATTCCCTTAAAGTTTCACCAATTGATTTCATTTGCCACTATTTGACTTGACAATAAATGGCGAATATAGAAAATGCTGTGATATATTAAGCTATTTCTTTATGTTTTTGTAGCAGGTGGGAAAAAGCAATGTGTCCGATAGGACTCTTTGCTTTTTTGTGGGTAGGATTTTTTCTCACTTGTAGATATACGGATCTATGATATGTGGCGGATTTGGCGATAGCCAATCTGACTTCATCATCACTTGTTAGCATCTGTATTTGTAATTTTAGAAATCATTTCTTTAGCATTGGTATTATTAGGATTAAGCTCAAGGGATTTGTTAAAATTTTTGAGAGCATCCCCTTCTTTTCCTAATTGATATTGTGCATCTCCTAAACTATCATATACATTGTATGAATTCGGGAAATTTTCAACGTTCAACTTGAAAAAATTTAAGGCTTTTTGTTTTTCCTTTTCTTCTGAACTCCGTAAGAATCTATATGCAATTCGATTTACCAATTCTTCTGGTGGAGGAAAATTGTAGGAGTTTCTTTGAGAAAGTTGATAGTAGTTACTATTTAATTCTTCAATGTTCGAGACTTCTCTATAAGATTGATTATAACCTTTAAAAATATAAGACAAACCATCGTAAATTGCAGGAAAAGGAACAGAGCTGTGATTTTTGTTTTGATAGTATTTCTGTTCTACATAGAATGAAGTTGAGGACTTGGCTTTCATTGCTTCGTAAAATCGAATATGTCTATCCCGATTTCTTAAATTTCTTTTACCCCAGTTTGCAGTTGCTAAATAAAGAGGTCTTTTAAATGAATCGTCTTTTACGTTGCTTATCTTTTCATCCATTGTCTTTTCATCCCAATTGCCAAAACTTGGATCAATTGATATGAAAGAGTTAAATGGAGATTTTTCTTGTAAGTAAGAATGAGTTGTAAGTAACCCTGCTAAAGAATGACCTACCAAAATTCTGTAAGGAACTGTCCTATATTCACTTTCAATCTTTGGAATTAGCTCGCTTTCAATAAATGCTAAAAAAGTATCTCCACCTCCAGTTTGATTTTCTCGCTTTGTTATAATTTTGTCAGGTGTAAAATCTCTCTCTCGATTTACGTTTAGTATTGCAACCACAATCATTTCTGGGATTTCTCTTTTATCAGTGTTTCCACTACTTAAGGAATTGACCATTCCAGAAACAGAATGGAAGTGAACGTTTCCATCAAGGAGTACGAGTATTGGATACGCTTTATATGACAAGAGTTCAGCATCATAAGAATTTGGTAGACTTACCCAGTATTCTCTTTCTTCAGACAGGATTTCAGATTTGATAATATGTTTGTGACCTATTACAATTTGTTCGTTAAGTTGGGCATTGCAAAATCTAATTCCCATAATTAGACCAAGAAGTGCATTTATTATTTTTAATTTCATTTTTGTCATTTATGGATGGTAACGGATCGGCGATAGGTGGCTGTACGAAGTATGCCATCCTATCGCTTGTTAGTGACTGGGCTTCATTTATTTGTTGTCAATAGTTTTAGCCCATTCAATTGCCCCCTTTATATTTTTCCAATTTTTTACATTGTACTCACAGTAATAGTTTGCTTCTTCTTTACTACCCATTGAGTAGCTATTTGACCTCATCTTTGATGTTTTGTCTAATTTCCTGATGACATACTGATTATGTTCAATTGCCTGTTTAAGTAAATTGACTGATTTCAATGAATTACCCGTTTTGATAAATTCGTATAGAGCATTGTTGAATTTGAAAAATATTCCACCATCATCTTTATTTGCTTTTGAATGTTTTTCATATTTAGCATATTCTTTAGCCTCTAATAAATGTGATGTCAGTATATATCTGACACCTTGATTGTCATTTGGATTAAGTTCGAGCAAGTATTCTATTAATTGAATTGATTCTTTAATGTTTCCTGCCATGTATTCACATTCTGAAAGATTGAAAAGGCAGGTCATATATGGTCGTGTTTCAAAAATCATCCAAAAGTGACCTTTGTTTTCTTCTTCATATTTACCTCCAAATTTTTTTTTGCCGATTGCTATTCCTTTTTGATAGTATTGTTTGGCTTTGTTTAAGTTGTTTTGTTGTTCACCTATATATTGATAAGCGATTATGCAGTTCTTATCTAATTTGAGTGCTTCCTCCGCTAATTTTAGCCCCTTTGTTTTAGAGGACTCATAAGCTCGGTAAACTTTATCCTCAGCTTTTTCTCTCGTGTTTAAAACTTCTTCAGGAAATTCAGGTATACCTTCGGATTGATACTTACTGAGAAATTCGTTGACCTCCTCTTCGGTTTTGAAATTTTGAGTCTCCAAAAGTCTTTGTAAATCCCTCATTACTTTATTCTGCTTCATCGTATTTTTTCTTTTTTTTGTTTGCCTTGTCACTAACGGTGAGTATAAGAAACGTAGGGCAGGTAATAAGCGATACGTTTCGTATTGGTACTAAGCCAAATATAAATATTTTG
>CAZEOC010000516.1:0-2846 GCA_964513525.1 uncultured Saprospiraceae bacterium
CCATTTCAACAAAGCTGAAATCTAAAAACTATATTTTCTATCTACCTATGTATTTAATAAATTTTCATAATCTGCTATCGTATCAATATCAATTGCTGCTTGTTCGAAATTAACAAAACCGACTTGATTTTTTTTAGCGTATTGTTTAATCAGTTTTTTTGCGCCAACTTTTTCATTTAAGCGTTTCAACTCATCAAAAACAACCCTTTTAAATAAGACTGGAACACCTAAAACTTGATTGTATTTTGTCGCAATAATCGAGAAATTAGTACTTTTTGCTGCTTCGATAATTTCACTAATTAATCTTCTATTAATAAAAGGCTGGTCAGATAAAAAAATCAAAATTGCCTCACTATTTTCTACTTTTCCTAATCCTTTTTGAATTGAGGAACTCATTCCATTTTTCCAATTTTCATTAATAACAATATCCACATTAGCAGAAGCTAAAACAGCTTCAATTTGCTCAGCAAAAGCACCTAAAACAACCACATTTTTCTCGAAATCAAAACTACTCACTGTCGAAACAATTCGTTCAATCAAAGTTTGATTCTCGTATTTTAATAATTGTTTTGGTTGTCCCAAACGAGTTGATTCACCTGCTGCTAAAATGATAGTAGAAATTTTCATATAACACCAGAATGTTAATCATTAACAATTAACGACTTCTTCAACTCCATAATCTTCTCATAAGAAGTATTGATTTGAGCTTCCGTTACTTTCCCTTCTTCTACTAATTTTTTAATAATAGAAACTGCCTTTTCAGTTGCTTTGGCATCATAAAAATCTTTAGAATTATTAGAAAACATGATAATATCTACGCCAGCATTAATTGCATTTTCGATGGCGAATTCCAATCCAAAATGTTTTTCAATGGCTCCCATGTGCATATCATCTGAAATAATAATTCCTTCCCAACCTAACTGTTGACGCAAAATATCTGTCATGATTTTTTTGGATAAAGTTGCTGGTAAAGTATCCAAATTTTCATTATAAACATGAGCCGTCATTATCACTTCTACTGCATCATTTTCAATTAGGTTTTTATATGGAATCAATTCCTTTTCCGTCCAAGTTTTAGAAACATCGGTCATTCCCAAATGAGAATCTGACGCTGCTGAACCATGTCCTGGAAAGTGTTTCAAAGAACCGACAATTTGGTAATCTTCATATACTTCTAAAACCGCTTTAGCGTGTTTTGTAACAATTTCTGGATTAGCAGAATAGCTGCGTTCTAAATTTCCAATTGCTGGAGACGTCGGATTAACATTCAAATCTAAAACTGGTGCATAATTGAAATTAATCCCCATTTCTTTTAATAATTCCGCAGTTTGTTTTGTCCAAAATTTAGTAGAATCGATATTATCTAAATCGCCCAAATGTTGTGCAGAAGCGGTAAGTGCAGGAAATCCATAAATTGGTTTCAATCGATTCACTCGTCCGCCTTCTTGGTCTATTGAAATTAATAAAGGCGTTTCGCTCAAGCCTTGTAAATCATTACATAATTGTTTTACTTGAGTTGGAGATTCTACATTTCTAATAATCTTCCCAGCTGAAAATTGGTCAAAGTCATATAAAACTACGCCACCAATATTCCATTTTTTAATGTCAGCATAAATGTGATTATCTTCCGTCAATTCCGTTCCTCGAAATCCAATCATCAACATTTGTCCAATTTTTTGTTCTAATGTTGGTTCAGAATCTTCTATCTGAACGACTTTTTCTGATTGCTCTGCTTTATCTTCGCAACTTATTAATACTAAAATCATTAATAAGCAAAGGATTTTTTGAATTTTCATATTTCTAATTTTTTTCTTGAACTCACCCCAACCCCTCTCTTGAAAAAGAGGGGAATGGCACTCAACTTCATAATAGTATCAAGTTGAAATTTAGCCCCTCTTTTTTTAGAGAGGGGTTGGGGTGAGTTCAACTATTTCTAATTTTTTAATAATTCATAATGCAAAATATCAATAAAAACGAACTCAAAAAGCAACTCAATGCTTTGGTCAAAAAATATAATCAGCCGAATTTTATTGATAATGACCCGATTTCGATTCCGCATCGTTTTTCTAAACTGCAAGATATTGAAATTATTGGTTTTTGGGTTGCGATGTTAGCTTGGGGACAACGAATTACAATCATTAATAAGTCAAATGACTTACTGGAATTGATGGATAATTCTCCATACGATTTCATTATGAATTATGAAGATTCTGATTTAAAACCATTTCTAAATTGGAAACATCGAACTTTTCAGCCAACTGATACACTTTACTTTTTGGACTTTTTCAAACGATATTATCAGGAAAATGAAAGTTTAGAAACTGCATTCTCCCAATTCCTAAAACCTAAAGATGAAAATGTAGAAAATGCACTCATCGGTTTCAATCAACTATTTTTCAATCACGAAAATGCACCAAAACGAACGCAAAAACATATTGCAACGCCAGCTCGAAAATCGACTTGTAAACGGTTGAATATGTTTCTGCGTTGGATGATACGAAAAGATGAAAGTGGCGTTGATTTTGGTTTATGGAAATCTATCAAAACCAATCAATTACTGATGCCTTTAGATGTTCATGTGGACAGAGTTGGAAGACATTTTGGTTTAATTCAACGAAAGCAAACCGACTGGAAAACGGTTTTGGAATTGACAAAAAACCTAAAACAATTTGATAAAAATGACCCAGTGAAGTATGATTATGCTTTGTTTGGTTTAGGCGTTGGGAATTAAAACAATTTGGCTTTCGCCAATAGTCGTACTCACCGACCATTTACCAAATTGCGTTCAATCTCTTTTGGAGTTCTATTGGGTTTAGCTTTGTTTTCACTGAACTTTACAAGCGCCA
>CAZEOC010000517.1:0-2836 GCA_964513525.1 uncultured Saprospiraceae bacterium
AACAACACCACCAACAACAACAACACCAACAACAACAATTATATCAAGCAACGAAGCATTATTGGGGAGAACAGCCATTTACTTCTGGACCTGTTTATATGGGAGCCGTTGTATTATTGTTATTTATGTTAGGTGCTTTCGTTGCTCAAAACAGATTAAAATGGTGGTTAATCACAGCATTTGTATTTTGTTTGATGATAGCTTGGGGGAAAAATTTGTCATTCTTCAATTATTTCTTAGTTGATAATGTGCCAATGTTTAATCGTTTCCGTTCTGTAACGATGGTTTTAGGTGTTGCCAATATTATTGCCATAATTCTTGGAGGAATGGGCTTACATGAAATTGCTAAAAAAGGATTATCACAAGATAAAAAATTAAAAAGTTTATATATCGCTACAGGAATTACAGGTGGTTTATCAATTTTAGTTTGGTTGATGGCGAAAATGAATATGTTTGATTTAGCATCTTCAATGGAATATCAAGGAATTGGACAACAATTTCCAGATTTATTAGCCGCTTTGAAAAGTGATAGAGCCGTTATTTTAGCAAAAGATGCTTTACGTTCATTTGCGTTAATTGGTGTTGCCGCAGGAATTTTGTGGGCATTTATTACTAAAAAAATCAAGTGGGTAATTGCCATCGCTTTAATCGGTTTAGTTGCTTTAATTGATTTATGGTTAGTAGACAAGCGATATATTTCAAATGATGATTTTCAGGATTATGTACCAGTAGAGCAAGAAGTAACTCCTTTCCCTGCTGATCAGCAAATTGCAATTCCTGAAGGTAGTAATGATCATTTTAGAGTTTTAGATTTAGCTACTCGTCCTGGTATGCAACGACCAAATCCATTCAATAATTCTATGACTTCTTATTTCCATAGAAGTGCAGGTGGATACCATGCAGCCAAGTTGAATATATATAATGACATGATTACACACTATTTAGGCAATCCAAACTCAAGTTTAAAACTTTATGGAATGTTGAATACTCGATATATACTGCAAAATACTGGCGGTTCGGGTATACAACCAATTCCTACAAATACTGCATTAGGAAATGCTTGGTTTGTTAATGAATTAGAATTTGTACCTGGAGCAAATGAAGAAATGCAAGCATTAGCGACTTTAGAGCCTAAAGACAAAGTAATCGTTCAAGAGAAATATAAAACGTATTTCGATGGATTCAATATTCAATATGATTCTGCTGCTACTATTCAGTTGACGGAATATAATCCTGACAAAATGGTTTATAGTTACAATGCTAAAACAGAACAATTAGCAGTATTTTCTGAGGTATATTATCCGCCAAGTAAAGGTTGGAATGTATATATTGATAATGAAAAAGTAGAACCATTCGTTAAAGCAAATTACGTTGTAAGAGCGATGCGTTTGCCTGCAGGTTCTCATGCTATAGAAATGAGATTTGAGCCTCAATCTTATCATTTAGGTTCTACTATCGGTATTATTAGTTCTATTTTGGTACTTTTAATTTTTGCAGGTGGAATCTATTACTATTATAAAAATGATGATAAATTAGAAACAGAAGTTTACGAATTAGATGAAGCTGCTCCTGTTGTTCAGAAACAGCCGATTAGAAAAACTAAAAGTAAAACTGCAAAAAAAGGTAAGAAAAAAAGACGTTAGAAACTCTTTTTCAAAATAACAAAAAGGCTCAACATTAATACTTTAAGTATTTTTGAAGAGCCTTTTTGCTTTTAAAAAAGCAGTAATTATTAATCTATTATTTTCAAATAAACATTTACTGTTTTTAAAAATAATACACTGTAATTTCCTTTGATAATATTTTTTTTTAGAATGTGAACGGATTCTTTAATAATCATCAACTCTTCAAATAATTTATTAATCATTTCACTTTTTTCTCTTTCATCAATTAATTCTGAAGGAACATTTTTAAGGCTATGAATTAAATTAGTGAATAATAAGTTTAACTCATCTTGTTTAGAAGTATCTAAAAGTGCATATCCTATATCAATTAGATATTTATCAACATAAATACTGGGGTGTATTTGACTATTCATGTTTTGAGTATTTAAATTTAAAAAGGTGTTGTTTGCATAATTATAAGATTTTACTTTTTTGATTTAGTACAAATATATTGGTATTAATAATGAGAAAAATATCAACTTGGGTAGATAAATGTATCATTTAGAAGTGTATAATCATCTTAAGGGTGATAATTGTATCATTCAATATTTAAATTTAAATTTTTGCTACTAATGGTTTGGAATTATTGTTTGAATATAAGTGCTTGGATACAAATAACTTAAATATTTTGTGACGATCTCTTTTTCCGCTCCATGTCGTTGAAAATACTCGCCATAGCAAGCTATGTCTGCCTTTTTCGCCTAGTTGAGCATAAAAACAACCTCGGTCAAAAGAATAACTTATTTATATTCAAGCACTTACTTTTACCAACTTTAAGCATATTAGCGCTCATTAGTTAGGTAAAGTTCATTACTTAACTTGCTCTGATTTGTATATTTTAAATATATGATTAGCTTATCAATTGGTGAGTGCAATTATTGGCGAAAGCCTATTTTTTTACTGTTTAAAGTAAATAATTAGAATCAAGAAAATACAACAGATAAATTATAACAACAAATTTTATAAATATGGCTCCGTGGAAAATAATTGAAGAAAAAGACGTTTCTCCCTCAGCATGGTTTCCTATCAAAAAACATATAGTTCAATTATCCAATGGAACAATCGTGGATGATTTCTATATATCTCCTTTAGGTGATGTAGCAATGGTTTTGGCATTTACGAAAGACAATCAAATTGTATTAGTGAATCAATACAAACATGGATTAGGAGAA
>CAZEOC010000518.1:0-2819 GCA_964513525.1 uncultured Saprospiraceae bacterium
TCCGACTGCTGCAAATTCTGGTGCAAACTTCAATGAAGTGCTTCCTCCAGCTGAAAAAATTGCAATATCAGGTTTGGCTGCAATTGCATCTGCTACGCTAATTACAGCATATTCTTTACCATCAAACTCTACCATCTTACCAACTGAACGTGCTGAAGCAACTGGTAAAAACTCATCAATCTTAAAATTTCTTTCTTCCAAAACTTTACGCATTACTCGACCTACTAAGCCTGTAACACCAACAACTGCTACTTTCATCTTATGAATAGTTATTCGTTAATAGTTATGTGTTAATCGCCAGATTCGTAAAATATTTCATTTGAAAATGAAATTCTTTTATATTAGTTGATTAACTAGTAACTAATACAATTAACGAATCTGATGCAAAATTAAATTAAAAAAAGGAGTAATCTATCATTACTAATAAATGATTCACATTTGAATGTACTTTTGTGATTTTTTTTTGATTTCCTTTGACAAAAAAGCTACAATTATTTTAATCTTCTGAAAAACTAAACTAAAATAGTATTGTATTAATCTTTGTTTGAAACTAATACGAAATTTATATATAGATTAGTATAATTTTCTAATTGGATATTTCAATTAGAAAGTCGTATTTTTGCGAAAATTTTTAATCAAAATGTTATAACTATTTAGAGATTAAAAAACTTTTAACTAAAAGTTTAAATAATCTGCTTTCTAAAAATAGAAGGCAGTTGGACAGCTTTAGCGGTCTGACTTCTAAACCAAAAAAATATATTATGTATCCAGAACATTTAACAGCACCGATGTCAAAGCATTTGAACGATGCAGGTTTTACAAGTTTATCAACTCCAGAAGAAGTGACGGAAATGTTGAGCAAGAAAGAAGGAACAACTTTAGTAGTTGTAAATTCAGTCTGTGGTTGTGCAGCAGGAAATGCTCGTCCAGGAGCAATTGCAGCATTAAAAAATGAAAAAACACCTGACAATTTAGTAACTGTTTTTGCAGGTGTAGATGGTGAAGCAACGAATAAAGCAAGAGAATTTTTCATGCCTTATCCACCGTCATCTCCTTCTATGGCATTATTCAAAGATGGGAAGTTGGTTCACTTTTTAGAACGTTTTCACATTGAAGGTGCAAACGCTCAAATGATTTCTGAAAATCTAAAAATGGCGTTTAATCATTACTGTTAATAACAGCTGATTCGTTGATGAATACGAAATTTTGAAAACCGATTGATAATTCATTTTATCAATCGGTTTTTATTTTTACGATTTTGCTTCCTAATTAAACCAGTTTAATAAAACGCCAGTTTTTAGTAAGAATACTGGGAAACTAAGTGAGAACCCTTCATATTTGACTCATAATAAAAGAAGTAACCTAATATTTTATAATAAAAAAATCTTGTAATTATGAAAAATAATATGAAAATCCGTTTAAGTGTCTTGATATGTTTATTAATGATAAGTCAATTATCAATAGCTGCTATTTATAGTGGAAATCCATCTGAACCTAAAAATGAAAAAGTATTACAAGTATTATTGGAAGGAGAGACAGATATACCGAAAGATGAATTGGAAAATAGAACATTTCGTGTTGGAGATAAAGTAAGTTTTTGTATAGTAAAAGGAACTCGTCAATTTGGAGAAATCGTTGGATTTTCAGATGATGAAGTATTTATTAAACAGAAAGATGGACTGACTATGAATTACAAGGTGTCTTTATTTTCTTCAATTCAAAAAGAAACGAGAAACACAAAAATATCAAGAATAACGAAATTTAATTTATTGGGTTCTTCTATTATAGGTATAATTGGGACGAAAATTCAAATTGATAAAGCTAGTAAAAGAGCTAATCGTCATCATGAAGGAGATATTTTTGGTTTTTTTCAACTTTTTGATTCTATGATATATATGGCTGTATTGTTAATTGGCTTTTTCGTCTGGACGATTTCTGCAATATTTGCACTAATATTCACTAATCGATTAAAAAAAGAAAACGCTCTTAGATGGAAAGTCAGGAAAGGAGCTCGATTAGAAATTGTTGATGAGGTTTAAAATTAAATTCTAATTTTTATACCAAAAAATGGGAGGAGAGAATGAATCTGATTCGTTTTCTCCTCCCTTTTTCTCACGCCTTTTGGAATAATAATATACATACCAATAATTGTCTTTTACTTATTTCGATTACTTTACTAACTTTACATTTCAATCTATTCAGTATTTAAAATAACTACATTGAGTAAGTTAAAATCCTACGTTTCAAGTTTGCGGTCATTTCGTGTTTGGCATCGTTATCTTGGCATTATCTTATTAGTTTTGATACTAATTAGTAGTGTGACTGGAATTTTATTAGCATGGAAAAAAAATGTAGAAATAATACAACCATCAACTCAGAAAGGGGAAAGCAAAGATTTAAGTAGTTTTAAATCAATCGCAGAATTATCCGAAATAGCTTTAGCTGAATTAATCAAAAAATATCCAACTCAATCCAATAATTCAGTAGATAGATTAGACGTTCGTCCAAGTAAAGGCATTGTGAAAGTATTGTTTGAAGAAGGAAATTGGGAAGTCCAAGTAGATGGAACAACTGGAGAAGTAAAATCAATAGCTAAACGTCATTCTGATTGGATAGAAAGTCTTCATGATGGTTCTATTATCAGTGATTTTTTCAAATTATTATCTATGAATATTTTGGGTTTTGGTTTAATAATAATGTTGATAACTGGGTTTTGGTTGTGGTATGCTCCTCGTTTGGTTCGAAAATTACGAAAACCCTGAGCTTAAGTACCTGAACACAATTATCCAAGTATTCTAACTTGTTGTTTTTTCACTATA
>CAZEOC010000519.1:0-2817 GCA_964513525.1 uncultured Saprospiraceae bacterium
TGACGAAAGATTGCTCGATGATGAATTTACTCCTGAGAAATTTGAGTCAATTTAGCGATTGCTTTTTGTTTATCAGTTTCTCCAATTTTTGCTTTATCAACTGCTTTTCTCAAAACGCTAATCGTTTCGTCATAGACTTTAGTTGGAACAGGAAAAGGTTTGCCCGTTTTTCCGCCGTGTGCAAAAGAGAAGCGTGCTGGGTCCGTAAATCTTGCTGCCGAACCGTAAATCACTTCACTTACCAAAGAAAGCGATTGCATCGTGCGAGGACCTAAACCTTTAAGCAAAAGTAAATCTTCAAAATTGGTTGTTTGTGCTTCTTTTGCTAACCACAAAATACTGCCCAAACGTTTCAAATCAACATCTTTTGCTTTGATGTCGCAGTATTTTGGTAAAACCATTTTTGGCACTTCATTCAAAATATGAATTGATTTTTCATTTAATAATTCTAAAATTCCCGATTTATTATCCGCTGCATTTTTATCCACTAAATTTAGAATCAGTCCTTGATTATCACCACAAATTCCTGCATGCGGTTCTTCCGTAAAGGTTTTTATATTTTTAGAATGCCAATGATAGCGTCTTGCACTTTTATCTTCTGGTTTCATTCCTTGCTGAATCACCGTCCAGTCGCCTTCATTACTGACCACAAAATTGTGTAAATATAAATTGAAACCATCTTGAATTGCGGTATTATCTACTTTTGCACTTAGCTTACTAAATCGAGCCAACAAATCGCCATCTAAACCAGTTTTATCGCCAACTCGCAAGAGTTCATTTGGTGTTTTCAAGGATTGTTTACCTTTTCCTCCACAGATATAAATTCCTAATTGTCGAGAATGTGGATTGACCGATTTTTTCAACGCTGCCATTACAGCAGTTGTCACACCAGAAGAGTTCCAGTCCATTCCGATAACCGCTCCAAAACTCTGAAACCAAAACGGGTTACCCATTCTGCTGAGAAATTCTTCTCGTCCATATTCCACCAAAATAGATTCGACAACGGCTAAACTTAACTTCGTCATTCTATCAAAAAGCCATTTCGGAATACTTCCTCCCATTAATGCCAAATCCGCTGAATCTGAATGTTTCATTTTATATTTTTCATTTTAATATAGGTGTCGGACACTTTAAAAGTGTCCGACACCTACTTCTTCTCCCCTACTTTTTCATTTCTTTTTTCCATTCTAATAAATATAACGTTCCAAAGGATTTATATTCGCCCCAATTTTCAGCAACAGCTTTCATATTTGCTTTGAGTTTTGGCTTCGGAGGAATTTCATATAATTTCATCATGATTTGTTTGACATGATAATCATCCGCTGGAAAAACATCTTTGCGACCAAAGGTATAAATCAATAACATTTCTACTGTCCAATTACTAACGCCTTTTATCTTCGTTAATAATTTTTTGATTTCCTTATCCGATAAACTATGCCAATCAATTTCATTTGTTCCGAAAAATTCGACTGTTTGTAAAATCGTTTCATATTTATTAGCAGAAAGCTTCGTATTTTGGAAGGCTTTTTCCTCGAATTGTTCAAAATTTTCTAATGTCAATTCTGTGATTTCCGCAGCATTCAACATTCGTTCAAATATCCTTTTCGTACTTCTATAATGAATTTGTTGTTCTAAAATACAACTCATAATATCATGAAAAACATTATTGGTACTTATGATTTCTGGTTCGGGAATTGTTGAAATAATGCGCTGCATTATTTCATCATTTTCTATTAGTCTACCTTTTATATCTTCTTGCATTGATTGATTTTTAATTCATTCAACTAACAGAAAGTGAATGGGAATGTTTACTTGTTTAAGCAATTCGCCACGGTGGATTTTTTCGATTTTCGCCAGCCTGAAACAAAATCAACTGATTATTGTCCAAATCTTTCAGTCTTGCTTCTCGCCAAAGCCAAGATTTATCATTTGGTAATTCTTCAAATTGAAAACCTTTATTCACTAATAAATCAACAGCTTCATCTAAATTTTCATATTCAAAATAGACATAAATACCTTCTCCTTTTGGTAATTCTGTAACTTGATGTAAAGAAAAAGTCGCCGTACCTTCTGGACATTCAAATCTTGCATAATGCGGTAAAGCTTTTACGATTAGTTTCAAACCTAATTTTTTATAAAAAGGAATAGATTTTTCTAAATCAATTGATGGAACAGTAATTTGATTAAGATTCATAATTTTATTTTTTTGTTTTCACTAATTTCTTTATCAATACAATCTGTCCCAAATGATAATAAGCATGTTCAATTACGCCTTCAATATTCCGACGATAATTTCCATATTGAACTTTCACGAAAGGGGAAGCTAATTGTTCTGCTGTCATTGATGCTACATGTTCTGAAAAACTTGTCGCATTTTTGATTAATTCATTAACTAAATTATTCCAATCTTCTTCTGTTTTCAATTCAGGTAAATCGAAACTATATTTATCTCGAATTTCTAAATCTCCTCCATCAAACACATTCAAAATTCCAGCTAAATAATAATTGATGTGATAAGTCAACTTAGCAATAGTATTCAAATTCTCAAATTGAGTTAAAGCCATTTCAAAGGAAATCGAAGTCAATTGTTCTTTATAATTGGTATTTGCAATCCATTTTCCATCTAAAAAAAGGTCGGATAATCGCTTTGCTAATTCGGTTGAGTTCTCCATTTTAATTTTAGTTTTTTATTATTTTTTAATAGTACAGATTTTTTGGATAAATCCAAAATGTCGAATTAGAGGGATTCTATCACAGATGACACGGATTTAGCGGATTTTGCACGGATTTTTTTTTATTGGTAAACAATTTGAAAAA
>CAZEOC010000520.1:0-2813 GCA_964513525.1 uncultured Saprospiraceae bacterium
CAGATAGGGTTTTCACATTAGGCACATTAGTTTTATTTGGCTTTCGCCAAATTTCTTTATATCGTTAGAAAACATCTTTGTGAATGAATTTCCAAGCGAAGCAAGGAAACTATGCGCCCTGTGTGAAAATCCTAATGTGCCGAATGTGGTAAAAATTTACTCCCCCTTTTATAATTACACTTCCGTTAAATGACAGATGAACAAAAAGAAAAGAAACGTAAAGTCCGCATGCTGGCTCATGCATTAATTGGTTTAGGCTTCGTGATTTTGATGATTGGTTTTTTTGAGTCTTTGACGACTGGGAAATATAATGAGGTTTCTTTTGGAGCGGGGTTGTTTAATATGATTGTGGGGAATTTGATTCGGTGGCGGAATCGGTGAAAAGGAAGTCCTACCATAAGCTTCAACTAATCTGTAGTTGGATGTCCGTTCAAGAATTTTGATAAGATAGTTTTCTCAAACTAGAAACAATCGGGACTGCAGCGCAGTCCTATTATGTTAGAACAAAAAACCAAAATCTAAAATCTATCCCGACTACAGCGTAGTCGCAACCTCATTCAAAAAACTCAAATACATATTCATCCTTAAACTCAATTTCATACGCTTTCAGCAAGATACTTGAATAAGTGCCTGCGCCATGATTGATGAAGGAGAGCATCTCTGTTCTTAACAGCAAAGACAATTTGCAAATACATCTTTCGGTAGGTGTTTGCCATAGTATGTTATTTATTGTTGATAATAAGTGCGACTACGCTGTAGTCGAATCAAAATCTATGGCCTTGAGCCAACATAGTTAGACTGCTCTGCAGTCACTCCAAATTAGTGTTAATCCAGAATATAATTCGATTCTAAAGTCTTAATAAAAATATCAAAAAAAACGAGCCACCAAAAAATGATGACTCGTTATTAATTATATCTGTATCGTAACACCTGCCTACCGGACAGGCAGGTTTGGCGAACCTGTGCCGACTTTACGTCGGTAAGCCACTAAAAAGAATTCAGCAGCTTCCCCAAACTTTCATTCCTTAATTCGGGCAGTAGAAGAAGTGGTTACCACAAGTCTTCATGAAGTTCAGATCACAACCATTGGCTGCATCAATCTTGAAAGCTTGCAAGTCTCGATCTGAATCTACATTCAATGTCGCATAAACCGTACGGTGTGCTTTACTGTAACCCATGTTACCTGTTGTTCCTCTGGCAATAGTCGTATTAGAGAATAGATCAGCTGTTGCTTCTCCAAATCCTCCGTAGCCCATTTCCTTGAATATGCGATCTAAGAATCGCTTATCGGTCCCACTGTTATCGTATTGTCTCTTCAACTTAGCATAGAATTGAGCAGGACTCAAGCTATGAGAGTTTCCAAATTCTGGATTAGTTCCCAAACGAGATAAAGACTTAGGTGCAGGACGATTGCTCAAGTTGAATACGGCATCACTACTTGCATTACAGTTACATGTAACTGGTGCAGGTGGCGGAGGTGCAGTTTCTTGAACTTCTGGTTCAGGTTCAGGTTCAGCTACTGGCGCAGTATTTTCTACTTCATCAGCTGCAGCAACTGTTGCAGTTTCGCCTCCACATCCATCACAACCTCTAAAGAGGAAAAATAAAAGAGGAATCAATAATAATAATAATGGCCACAACTTACCCCACGCAAATCCTCCTGCGGCAGCAGCTCCACCTGCGGCGGCGGCACCAGTAGCAGCAGCAGCAACGGTTTTAGTAGCGGCAGTAGAAGTCACAGCAGCAGCGCCAGCGGCGGCAGCAGCAGCAACAGGTACAGCAGCAGCAACCTTCTTAGGGCAGCTTCGACCTACTTCGCGGCCAGTCTTATCGTACAAGACTTTGATTTTATAAGCACCTCTTTCGATGGTTTTGTACATCTCCTTCTTGTCGAGGTTTTTCAATGCCCCTGACAATTCTACATCCCGTTCTTTGGCATCGGTGAAGCCTTCACTACGAAGTCTTACACTACCATTGGTGTTATAAATGGCAAAATAGAACTTACCATTCTTATGCTTAAAGAAAGCCACTCGGTTTTCCTTATCATTGACTTTATGATCACGGTAAGACTTACAACCTAAGTAATCATCTTCTCGATCTTCAACGATCGGTGCAGCAGCTACAGCAGGTATTTCTTTTTCCAAACAACTACGACCTACTTCGCGGCCATCTTTGTCCCTGATGACTTTCATCATGTAAGTACCTTTCTTGAATTCTTTCTTAATGATGTCATAAGACTCCTCATTATTCAAGTTATTCAAAGCTTCAGCTAACTCATCCGCTCTTTCTTCCTCTTTTTCAAATCCTTCTGATCGAAGTCTCACACTTCCATCTGCGTTGTAGACAACGAAGTATAATTGACCACCCGTTTTAAACAAGGCCACATTATTTTCCTTATCGGTAATCGTGTGCCCTTTGTAGGCACCACATGCTAGATAGTCGTCTTCAACTTTCTTCTCTCGTCTTATAGTTTTTGATGCAGCAGCAGTTACCAAGGCAGCGGCAGCGGCAGCAGCTTTTTTCTTAGCAGCAGTTTCTGCTTCCGCAGCTAAACGAATTTCTTCTGCCTTTGCGGCGGCGGCAGCTTCTGCTTTGGCTTTTGCCTCTGCATCGGCCTTAGCTTTCGCTTCGGCTGCCAATCGAGCTGCTTCTGCTTTTGCCTTAGCCTCTTCTTCAGCCTTAGCTTTCGCAGCAGCAGCACTTGCCAAGGCAGCTGCGGCAGCAGCAGCTGCGGCTTTTTTCTTAGCATCAGCTTCTGCAGCCAAACGTAATTCTTCTGCTTCTGCCTTAGCTTTCGCTTCTGCGGCCAATCG
>CAZEOC010000521.1:0-2796 GCA_964513525.1 uncultured Saprospiraceae bacterium
AGAAGTAATTCATGAAGTGAAAGTTGATGGTGTAACAATTGGCGCAATCTCTAAACGAACGGATAATTTTGCGAAAGCTGGAAAAGATGCAGAGAAATCTGGTAATTTTGATTTGGCAGTTACTTATTATAAAAAAGCTTTAGAGAAAAATCCTAAAAACGAACAAGCGCATATTGGATTGATTAATTCTTATTCTCGTCAACAGAAATATCCTGAAATGAAAACTGCTGTAGATGCAGCATTAAAAATTACAGATTCTCATGTAACGATTTTGAGTAATTTAGGATTATATTATTTGCAAACACAAGATTTACCAAATGCAATTGCCACTTTTGAAAAAGTAATTGAAACTAATTATAAGTCAACGCCTGCATATTACTATTTAGCATTGGCTTATAATAATAATCAAGAAGCTGCTAAAGCTGTAAAAGCGTTGGAAGATTTTGCTGATAATAGCGGAAATATTCCTCAAGCATATCAGTTAGCGATTCAATTAACGGCGAATTCTAAATATCAGCAATTATATTTCCAAGCGAAACAAGCATATTTTGGTGGAAATGGACAACAAGCGTATCAATTAGTACAGCAATCTGTTCAACAAGGAAATAATTATGCACCTGCAATCAAATTTAAAGCAGAAATTGAAAAAGCAGCTGGTTTGTAATTGATAATTGATAATTATGTTAAATAGGATTTATGAAACAGAATATCATAAAAGATAAATCTTTTGATTTTGCTCTACGAATTGTAAATATGTATAAATATCTTTTAGAGAAGAATGAATATGTAATGAGTCGCCAATTATTGAAAGCAGGAACCTCAATTGGTGCAAATATTAGTGAGAGTGAACATGCTGAAAGTAAAGCAGATTTTATTCATAAATTATCAATTGCATTAAAAGAAGCAAATGAAATAGAATATTGGATTAAATTACTTTTTAAAGCAAAATATATAGAAGAATCTGAATACACTTCAATCAATAAGGATTTGATTGAAATTCTAAAACTTCTTATTTCGATTATCAAAAAAAGTAAAAAGAATAAATAATTGATAATGAACAACTGATAATTATTGAACTGTAGTTATTAATTGTCCATTATCAATTGTCCATTGTCAATTATCTCATGCAAAAACTGTCCACAACTTTCAAAGGTGTTCGCCTTCAATTTTTTCATAATAAGGTTTTAATTCCTTTAACGGAAAATAGTGTCATTCGGATTGATAGTTCAATGGAAAAGTTGGCGGTTCAGTTTGAGAATGCGATTCAAAAAAAGGTCTTTAATAAAGGTTTATATTCACCGATTTTAGAAATTGGAAATGATTCAAATTATAATCGAGCAAGGATTACCGTAAATTTTCCTGCTTCAAAAGATAGATTTTCTTATCCAGATTTTAAACTAGACTTTGATTATTTTCATAATAATACAGAAAATGGTTGTTGGGCAGTAGTCCCGACATTAGGAATAGAGTGTTTTTCAGAAACATTAGAAGATTTAGAATCTATTGTTTTGGACAATATTAAATTAGAATTTGCTCGAAAAAAGCGTTTAAATGCGGTTCAAAACATTGTTGCTACGATTTGGATGGAAGTAAAGGATTTAGAATCTGAAAAAATTAATTTTGAGTTTTATACACCTTCCGAATTAAAAAAATTAAATGAAGAAAAGCAGGAAAGAATCTTACCCAAAGTTGCTCAAAAATTAGCCTTTAAACAACAAATTACCTTTGGTAGAACAGCAGAATTAAAACAATTAGCGGAAGCATTAAAAGGGAAGTTTAGTAAATCTGTAATCATTGTTGGGAAATCAGGTGTAGGAAAAACTGCATTGGTTTGGGAATTAGTTCGTCAGAAATCAAAATTTGGTATCAAAACGGATATTTACGAATCGACAGCTTCTACCATGATAAAGGAGTTGACACAAGATACTGGTTGGCAAGATAATTTGGTTTATTTGTGCCGAGAATTGTCTCAAGTTGGAGATTTTTTATTCATAAGGAATTTATTAGAGCTTTTTGAAGTTGGTCAATACGAAGGAAATTCTGTCAGTATAGCAGAATATTTGAGAACGTTTGTTGGTAGGGGAGAAGTGACTTTGATTTCTGAATGTTCAGAAGAAGAATTTGCTAAAATAGAATTGAAAAGTCCAAACTTTTTGTCTTTATTTCAAATTATTCGATTGCAAGAACCAAAAGATGATTTGGAAGAAATTATTATTCAAAAAGTGGAAAGTATTGCGAAAGCAAAGCATATAAAAATTGAGCAAGAAGCGATAAAAGAAACGATTCGTTTGAATCGAAGATATATGCCGTATTCTGGTTTTCCTGGAAAGCCAATTCGGTTTTTGGAGAGTATTTTATTAAATGAAAAAGCTGCCGAAAAATCGGAGAAAAAAGTAATTAATCAGACTAAAGTAATTCAACATTTTTGTGAAGAAGCTGGAATGCCTGAGTTTATGGTGAATCCTGAGATTCCGATGAATTTAAGAGCAATTCAAACTTTCTTTGGTGAAAATGTTTTTGGACAAAATATCGCCGTAAAAAGTGTGACAAATCTTTTAGCTTCTGTAAAAACAGCTTTAACAAGACAAGGAAAACCGATTGCTTCTTTTTTATTTGTTGGGCCAACAGGAGTTGGAAAGACAGAAATGGCAAAGGTTTTAGCAGAATTTATGTTTGGAAGTCGAGAGCGAATGATTCGTTTTGATATGTCAGAATATTCTTCTCCTTATTCTGTAATGCGATTGACTGGAACGTCATATTTTGAAGATGGATTGCTAACTTCTGCGGTAAAAAGAG
>CAZEOC010000522.1:0-2782 GCA_964513525.1 uncultured Saprospiraceae bacterium
TCCAGCTTCCTCGACCATCTAAGGTGATACTTTGATAGGGGCTTTCTAAACAAACTGTTTCTCTTAAATAAAAGAATGAATTTGTCGGCATACATCCTTCGCAGGAGTGTACAAAAGCATTTGAACCGCCGTTTAAGTTAGAGTGTATTCTCGCTAACTGACACGGAGTTAATGCCGATTGACTAAAGTTATAATCCATTAAATTATTAGATACTTGACAAATTGTACTACAGCTTGGGTTTCCAGCTGGATAATTAACATTCCAGCAATTATTATTATTGGGAGTATCGTTACAGCCATCTCCACTCCAAGCATGGTATAAATTAAAAGCATGTCCAACTTCGTGATTTAATAACTTTCCAGTATCCCACGCACTTCCACCATTCAAATATCTATTATAATCTTTCCAAATTCGGACGGCTTTTTCTGAGTGTATTCCAAATCCATTAGCAATCCCATCATAAAAGATAGAAGGATTATTTATATTATAAACATTAATCTCAGTACTTTTATTAATACCTAAATCATTATGAACAGTAAAATCAAACCAAGCGTCATTCGTATAATCATCAGAAGCATTAAAATATACACCTTTTAAAACGTACTGAATTCTGATTAGTGGATTATCTGTATTGTTGCCACAAGGTAGTTGCATTTGTAGATTATTATTATAATGTGCGTTCATATTGTTAACCAAATCTTCTGCACGATCATAACCTGTATAATTACTATTTCCGTTACCGTCAGAATATTTACCAAAATTTTTTGCACCGTAGCGATCTTGAATAAAGTGCATATTGATATTGACATACTTTACTTCTTCTTCACCTGTACAGATAGGATTTGAGCGAGAGGAAGTATTTGGTCTATCATTTTTAGTGAAATATTCAGCTTCTTCCATACCACAACCGTTGTGATGTTGATATTCTTGATAAATCTTTTTTTGCCCAAAACTAAAATTAGGCAGCATCATAAATAGAAATAAAATTAAAGCGGAACGCTGTGAAACGCTGTGAAACGCTGTGAAACGCTGTGAAAATCGACTTTGCCGATTTTGTAATTAAACGAAGGTTTTGTTTCGTTTTCATAAGGAAAATGATTTTAAGTTATTAAATAAATATATTAAGAAAATCGCTTTTTAGAAACATGGAAATTATAAACTATAGTTGATTGTGTTTTTAAGATATATCATCTTGAGATTGTAGTTTATTGGTTTTGTTTCTTGTTGTGATTGTTCTGTTTACTTGGAAATATTGATTTTGGTTGTTTAGGAATTTCTACTAAAAAATATAAAATCAAAATACATAAAAAATACGCATAAGTCAAGACTTTGTTAAAAAAACAGAAAATTTAACAGATAGATAATTTTATATTGCCTTTTATAAAATTCTAAAACCTTTGATACTTGAAAAACTCATTTTCTTTACCGATTTTTACATTAAAATAGTTTATAATTAATAGTTCATAGTTTAAGGATAATGTTAAAAACAAAAGTAAAAGCAAGTCAAGTGACGAATTTGACTGATGGAAGATATTTTGCAGCTTGGGAAGTAGAATGGATTGGTTTTAATTTAGAATTGGGAACAGATAGTTATGTTGACCCAAAGAAATTAAAAGAAATTCGAGATTGGTTAGAAGGTCCAAAATATGTTGGAGAATTTGGTTTGAGTGCAGCGACTACGATTCGAAAAACGGCAGAATTTCTAAGTTTAGATGCGATTCAATTGAATCATTTTGCTGATATAGAAACAGTTAAAAGCTTGTCAGATATTCCGATTATCAAAGAAGTTCTAATCTTGAAAGAAGCGGATAATGCAGGTTTATTAGCAACATTAAAAACGTTTGATGCTTCGGTAGATACTTTTTTATTGGATTTTACAAAAAGTGGAATCTCTTGGGAAGAAGTTCAAGCTGGAACATATTTAGATTATGAAATCTTAAAAACAGCTTGTGCAAATCATAAAGTGATTTTGAGTGTTGATTATTCAGAAGAGAATGTAAATACGATTTTAGAAACTTTAGCACCTTTCGGAATCAATCTAACAGGTGGAGAAGAAGAAAAAGTCGGTTTCAAAAATTTCGAAGATATAGATGAAATCATTGAAGCTATTTATTACGAGGAGTAAAAGTTGATAATCGTTATTAGTTATTTGTTAATCGGCAGCTTCGTGAAACCATTTGTTTAGATAAAATGTCCTTGCATTAGACGATTAACCAATAACAATTAACGAAATTTCAAAATTATGAACAACGAAAAACTATTAGTCGAAGAGCGTTCTACAGATATTGGAAATTTTTTAGTTGGAAGATTATTGCCTTTTCGTAAAAAACGACAAGTTGGTCCTTTTACTTTCATTGACCATATGGGACCAGCGATTTTGCAGCCTGAAAAATATGTTGATGTAAACCAGCATCCACATATTGGTTTATCGACTTTGACGTATTTGTTAGAAGGTTCAATCGAGCATCAAGATAGTACAGGAGCGAAGCAAGTTATCACTGCTGGTGATGTTGGTTTTATGACTGCGGGTTCTGGTGTGACGCATACGGAAAGAACGCCTGAATCGGAGCGTGGACTAATTCGAAAAATGCACGGATATCAAGTTTGGATTGCATTACCAAAGGATAAAGAAGAAATGAATCCTCGATTCGATTTCATTCCTAAAACAGATTTACCAACGTGGAATCAAAACGGTTTGAAAATGACTTTGGTTGCTGGAAAAGCTTTTGGTAAGGAATCGCCTTTACCGGTTTATTCGCCTTTGTTTATGGTGGATATTCA
>CAZEOC010000523.1:0-2691 GCA_964513525.1 uncultured Saprospiraceae bacterium
AAATAGATTTTTCCCATTGAGAGGTCATTGTTCTTTACAAGAATGGACATTTCATTACTTAATGCAGTAAACGCTTTACGTTGTGCTGCAAGGGATGCAGATTGACTGATTGCCGCCGCTTGTTTTTCGGCTTTTTTACCTGCTTTAATTTCCTTAAGTGATTGCTCAAGAGCCAAAGAAACCTTCGTTGCGGTTTTTTGGTCAGAAGCAACTAAGGCATCTTTTAACTGGAGGTACGATTCATAAGCAGTAGTAATGGAAGCATCCGTGAACATGACCATGTTTTTCTCGTTTTTCATGTCTTTATCCCCACTATGATTATGGTCTGCGTGATTGTGTTGAGCAAAAGCTTGCCAGCTTACTATGATTAGGCAAAGCATCAAAAATGTTTTTTTCATGTTTTTAATTATTTATGAGTGATTTAAATTATTTGACATCTATTCTTTTACCACTTTATAAACCTTCTTCGATTTAGTTGTTATGATATTGAAGTGATAAACTCCCGAAGCATATTTTTCTAAACTAAATGACTCCTCTGTATTCGTGGATTCTCTGCGTTCTAAAAGCTGACCAGAAGTATTGTACAATTCAATTATAGATGGATTTAACCCATATATCGTTGTAGTATTAGAAGTAGGATTTGGATAAATAGAAATTGGGTCTTTCTGTAGTTCAGTAGTGCTAGTCGTATTACCAAAAACAATAAATTGTCCCATCATTCCATCATCTTCGTGACTGAGCATGTGGCAATGGTACATATACGGGACTTCCTTATTCGCAAAGCTGTCAAATTTGGTAATGAACCTTACTGTACCGCCCATCGGTGGCACAAGTACCACATCTTTTCTTCCTCGCATATTAAGCGGAGGAGTCTGTCCGTTAATGTCTAAAATATAAAACTGGACATCGTGGATATGGAAAGGGTGGGCAATAGCCGTTTGATTCCTTAGCTCCCATATTTCGACATTATTAAGCGGTATTTCATAATTGACAACCTCCATGTTAAAGCCAACCCCATTGATGGCAAAAGGGCCATTCAGCATGCCATTAGGTCCCATTTGAGCAGCTTGAAAAGTAAGGCTTCGAGTGGCGTTTATGCTATTTACTAAATAGGGAGTATTAGTGATAAGGGTAGCAGGAATCGAGGTGACAGGCATTGCTGTTTGCCCCATAACATTGAGCTGTAGAATTTTAAAATCATTCCCATTTAATGGGTTATTATTGTATCCTGCAATACTACCCATTGGCATCACACTTGGATTGGACGCCCCATAAGTACCTCTTGAAAGTTCTGATGCGAAACTTATAAGGTTAATAGATTGTCCTTGACGAGCAGATAAGTCCACTAAAATTTCTGCTCTTTCTCCTGGTGCTAATGAAAGTCTAGTCAAGGAAATAGGAGCATTTAACAAACCACCATCAGAAGCAATTTGAAAGAAATTTAAGTTGTCATCAAACCCTAAATTATACACCCGCTCAGTTGAGCCATTAAGTAAACGCAACCGAACCACTTGAGCAGGAAGGTCTAAATAAGCATCCAGAGTACCATTCGTTAAAATGATTTCATCAGCAGCCGTATTACTTAAAAATTGCTTGTTACTATCAAAAGCCCTTGATTGAATAACTATGGGGATGTCATCTATCCCATAAGTTCTAGGTAAATCCAATTGAGCTTCCTCTTGGTCTCTGACAATGATAAATCCTGCACCGCCTTTTGTCACCTGCTCCTCTGTATGTTCGTGTAGATGCGGATGATACCAGTACGTTGCAGCATTATCCAATATGGTAAAGGAAGGAGACCAGGTTTTTCCTGCCTCAATAGTTGTATGCGGACCGCCATCATTTTCAGCCAACACATGCAGTCCGTGCCAATGAACAGTAGTTGTTTCGGATAAATTATTGGTCACATTTAAAGTAACTGCTTCATTCTTGTTTAATAGTAGAGTGGGACCTAAATAATCTTGGTTATACCCGTAAGTATTGGTCAAAAATCCCTCGTAGAAAGCTACTTGTCCTTGTTGGAAACTAAGGTTAATTTCTGCACCTGATATAGTGGCAGGAATGAATAGCTTGCCTGAGTTGGGATTACTGTTTTCAATAGTAAATGCTCCGCTGGTTCCATAATAATCCATACTGGGGTTATCCTGAACAACCTGAATTCTTGCCTTATCAGTTATACTATTTGGAATAGCCCAAGTATAACTAGCTGCATTTTTATCAATATCTGCCTGAAGGGTGTCCCAATTTTGTCCACCATCTGTAGAAAAAAGAATATCCCAGTTTTGGGTTTCATGTGGGATTGTTTCTTCCCATTCGATTAGCGTTTCTTCCCCCGCTTTCAATAATTCACCACTTTTTGGAGTAATCAAAGTTACATGTCCATAAATAGGAACTAAGAAAAAGAACCATAGGGAAATAATTAGATAGTTTTTCATATTAAATTATTTTTAATACTAAGTTAATGGTTATGTCCCTGGCGCATAGCTCCAGCATTTTGGCTGGGCGCAACAGGAGGAATATATTTAGAAAGGTCTTTTTTTACAGAACCACATTTCATCATTTTATCCCCGAAATAGGGGTTTTGTATTTGTTCCTCCAATGCCAACCAATCGCCGCCCTGATTATTGAAAGCCATCGGACAATGTTGCACATACAAGGCATCTCCCGATGTTCCAAAAGCCTCAATGGAAT
>CAZEOC010000524.1:0-2691 GCA_964513525.1 uncultured Saprospiraceae bacterium
GGCGCAGGTAATTATACCGTAATCGTAAAAGATGCCAATGGTTGTTCTGCAACAACAAATATCCTAATTGAAGAACCCGATCCAATTGCTGCACAAGCAACCGTGATCTCCAATTATAATGGTTCACAAATCAGTTGTAATAATGCAAGTGATGGTATTGCACAAGTCGTAACACAAGGTGGATTACTACCTTACACTTACGAGTGGAGCAATGGCCAAACCGATGCAACTTCAACAGGTTTGGATGAGACCAGCTATACCGTAACCGTTACGGATCAGAATGGTTGTTCAACTACGGCTTCGGTTTCTTTAGAGGAACCAGCTCAAGTAACATTACAAACCCAAATCACTTCTGATTACAATGGTGTCCCAATTAGTTGCAATGGAGCAACCGATGGTAGTGTCAGTGTTACTCCTGCTGGAGGAACAGGCGCCTATACTTACGTATGGGATGATGCTAACAATCAGACTACAGCAGAAGCAGCGGGTCTTGGGGCTGGTACCTATACCGTTTTGGTAAGCGATGCCAATGGCTGTACAGCTACTACCTCGGTTACTATAGCCGAGCCACCAGTAGTTCAAATTTCAGCATCAGTTATTTCAAATTATAATGGTTCTCAAATCACTTGTAAAGACGAAGAGGATGGGAGAGCAGAGGCACAAGTTCAAGGAGGAATTCTTCCTTACACCTTCAAGTGGAGCGATGGTCAAACAACTCAAACCGCAAGTAACTTAGGCGCAGGTTCTTACACGGCAACAGTTACAGATGCCAACGGTTGTTCTGCCATAACTTCAGTTACCGTTGAGGAGCCATTACCGCTTTCGCTAAATATTGAAGTAACGTCTGACTATAACGGAACAGCCATCAGCTGTAACGGAGAGAATGATGCAGGTGCGCAAGTTTCAGCAACAGGCGGAACGGGTGCATACACTTATGTTTGGAGTGATGCTAATAATCAAACAACAGGAGAAGCAACAAATCTTGGCGCAGGTACTTATGATGTAATAGTTACAGATGCCAACGGTTGTTCTGCAACAACTAATATCCTAATCGAAGAGCCAGACCCAGTGTCTGCCAATGCTTCGGTTATCTCAAATTATAATGGTTCGCAAATCAGTTGTCATCATGCAAAGGATGGTATTGCTCAAGTGGTAACAGAAGGTGGTGTTTTACCTTATACTTACAAGTGGAGCAACGACCAAACCGATGCAACAGCAACAGATTTGGATGAAGGCAGTTATACGGTTACAATTACTGATGCCAATGGCTGTACCACTACTAGTTCAGTAAGTTTGACTGAGCCAGAAGAAATTGGAGTAACAGCAGTCGTAAGTTCATCCTATAACGAAGGTGTTGATATCAGCACTGTTGGTGGAAATGATGGAACTGCATTGGCTACAGGATCAGGCGGAACTGGAACATACACTTATGCGTGGGACGATCCAGCTTTCCAAACGACAACAGAAGCAACGGGCCTAACCGCTGGAACATATACCGTTCAAATAAGTGATGCGAATGGTTGTACATCAACCGCACAAGTCACTTTGAAAGATCCTGCTAAGGTGGGTAATTTCGTTTGGGAAGACACCAATGGAAATGGAATTCAAGATCCAAACGAGCAAGGAATTGGTGGCGTTTCAGTAACTATTACTGGAACAGGGAATAATGGTAACCCAGTAGACAGAACAATTACAACCGATGCAAACGGCATGTATATGTTCGATGGTTTACCAGATGGTACATATAAAATTACGGTTGATGTTCCTGGCATTTACAGTGTCTCGCCAGAGGCACAAGGAACAGATGGTTCAACAGACAGTGATATTTTTCCAACTAATAATATGACCAACACCTTTAGTTTAACTAATGGTGAATACAATCAAGATATTGATGCAGGTCTATACAAGCCAGCCTCTCTTGGAAATTATGTTTGGGAAGACACCAACGCAAATGGTGTTCAAGATTCAGGTGAGCCTGGCATCAGTGGAGTAACTGTTAATCTTATTGGAACAGACGGTGCTGGAAACGGAGTTGACTTAACGACGACTACAGATGCTAATGGTTTATATAGTTTTGGAAACTTAGCACCTGGTACTTATAAAGTGAACTTCCCCTTTGTGGATGGATTCATTTTAACTTATCCAAATGAAGGGGGTGACGATACTAAAGACAGTGATGCAGATACCAACAATGGAATGACATCTGAAGTAACTTTAGTAAGTGGACAAGATTACCCAGACTTCGACGCAGGTTATTACAAAGCGGCTACGCTAGGTAACTACGTTTGGGAAGACTTAAATGGTAATGGTGTTCAGGACTTTGGAGAGCTTGGTATCCAAGGTGTTCAAGTGACCTTAACTGGAACAACTGGAAACGGAACTTCTGTTACCGAAACGACTACAACTAATGCAAGTGGAATTTACTTCTTCGATGGTTTAGTACCAGGAGAATATAAAGTGACTTTTGAGCAGCCTACTGGATACAACCTTACTTATACCGATGAGGGAAGTGATGATGCGAAAGATAGTGATGCTGATCCAAATAGCTTAATGACGACAACAACTACTTTAGAAAGTGGAGATAATTATGAAGATTTTGATGCAGGTTTTTACAAGCCAGCAACTCTAGGGAATTACGTATGGGAAGATACCAATGGTAATGGTATCCAAGATGGTAACGAGCCAGGTATT
>CAZEOC010000525.1:0-837 GCA_964513525.1 uncultured Saprospiraceae bacterium
TTTGGACTTCATCACAAGGCTCTATATCAACCACAATATCCATAGAACTTGGTGTTGAATCCCATTCATCTGGATCGCCATCATAGGTACAATAATGATCTCCAGGTTCTACAGTAGGTAATGGAGAACCATTTAAATAAACAATCAATCTGTCTGGTACTGTATATGCTTCGAGTGTAATAGTTATTGTTGCAGAAACAGCACTCACATATACATCCGAACACCAGTCTCCATTACTATCTTCATCACTTTCGTCTGCAGAGATATTATCGAAGAAATTACAATCAACTCCTTCACTTCCAACGGTAAATGATCCGGACATATCACAGTATTCGGAATCAATAATCGTATAGGTATAATTGCCAGCAGGCAATCCTGATATATTAAAAGGAGAGGGACCATTCATAGTTCCCGATGTTGGACCAAAATATTGGAGGGTATAGTTAGGGGTTCCACCTGTGACGTTTATTGGGGCGGTGCCATCACCCGTCGTCTCACAACCATCAGGAGTCGTGTTTACGTCCGCATCAATACTTGCCGAACCACCAATCACAAATGATCCTGTAATCTCACATTCATTTTGGTCCGTAACCGTATATTGGTAAGTACCAGGCGTTAAATTAGTTAACTCTGCACCATTCGCCGCATCTTGTACCGTGTATTCTTCATACCAATCTCCTTCATCATTCTCCCAGGTAAGGGCATAATCCGGGTTTGGATTTCCACCGGTCATGACAATTACTGCTTCTCCACCGTCACCATCACAAGAGGCTGGGGTGGTGGACACTACGTCGGCTACTAGGTCACAACAATCTTCTATCACTCTTATACATTGTG
>CAZEOC010000525.1:847-1557 GCA_964513525.1 uncultured Saprospiraceae bacterium
TAATACGATTGTATAGCATGCTAGCGTACCCGCATCTGCTGTAAAAGTAAATTGTGTAGCACTGACCGTAAAGGGAGGGAGATTCATTAGAAAAGACTGGCCTAAGCCATCACCATTAGTAATAGAAACAGCGTTTGCGTGACAACGTGAATTATTGGCGATGCGAAAACTAATGGTTACGGTACCATCATCATTACAGGATTGTTCAATAGTTGCCAAGCTGGCACATCTTTTCGATATGGGAGGACCAATAATAACTTGACTGTTAAGTTGAATTGCTCCTAGAATAAAGAGCAAAATTAATAAGTGTGTTTTTTTCATTGCATTAATATTTTGAAATTAACCTACTCTATTTTAAAGTTAGCCAATAGGAGATAAGCCATAGACCTGTCGGGAATAGTCTAATGGACAAAGAAAATTTTGCAAACTTTAAGGCTTTTCAGTATCCGCCTAAAATTGTTTTAGTATTGAATGAAGTAGTGATAGGTTGTTTGAATCAATTCTTAATTGGTTGACCAAACATTGGTTGACCAAATATAATGAATTTTTTTTTAAATAAAGACTAAAAGGAGGGTAAATGTTTTGCTTGTGGATGAAATCACCATGTTTAATTTGGTTTTTACAAAAATGAGTCAGTTTTACTAAAACTATTGCTGGATTGGAGAAGACAGAATATACTCTAAACGGGATAAAAAAGTGATTTTCAAAAT
>CAZEOC010000525.1:1567-2687 GCA_964513525.1 uncultured Saprospiraceae bacterium
AACACTTGTAAACAAATAAACATTCTAAACAAATAAACAGCTTTTTCATTTTCCTCTTTTACTCCGTACGTAGTAATTAGAATAAGAACTGCTTAAGTAAAAAACAAAAAGGAGCCTGCCGACCGACAGACTCCTTTTTACGTAGCATAAAATTTATGATTTAATTATCTACTGGTCAGCATACACCCCAAAGTAAGAATGTAGATATAAGGTAGAAAATTGATTTTATGATAAAAGGATTTTTAGCTTTTTCTAATTTCTTCTATTCTGCTCAAGGCTATTTTGGTCAACGCTTCTATTTTTTCAAGATCGAAATTTCCTGCTTCATCTTTGGCCATTAATTTCGATCCCATTCCGACACAATAGGCACCCGCATTTATCCAGCCTTTTAGATTGTCATAATCAGGAGAGACTCCTCCCGTGGGCATGATATTCGTCCAAGGTTGAGGTGCTCTCACAGACTTGATAAAGTTCGGGCCATAAATACTGCCTGGGAATAATTTGACGATTTCACAGCCTAGTTCTTCCGCTCTGGCAATTTCCGTTAAGCTACCACAACCAGGCGACCATAATACTTTTTTTCGATTACAAACGATCGCAATATCTTCTCGCAAAACGGGAGTAACAATAAAATTAGCGCCCAATTGCATGTATAAACTGGCCGTACCACCATCAGTGACCGAACCTACTCCCATCATCATTTCAGGCATTTCCTTGGCAGCATATTTATACAACGCTGCGAATACTTCATGTGCATAATCTCCTCTGTTGGTAAATTCAAGTAGCCTTGCGCCTCCTGCGTATATAGCGTGTAATACTTTTTTTGCGGTATCAATATCTGGATGGTAGAAGAGCGGAACCATTCCTTGTTCCTTCATTTTTTCTGCTACTTCTATTCTGGTAAATCTTGCCATTTTTTATTTCGTAAGTTAATGAATAATTAAAAATGAATGAATTAATAATTCCCTTGATTCCCTTGATTCGTGAGGTAATGGGTTAATGAATAATTAAAAATGAAAAAATTAATAATGCCCTTGTTTCGTGGGTTGTTTAATGAATAATTAAGAATGAGATAATTAATAGGGAGTGCTCAATCAAGTGTGTCTCTGTGCTCTTCTCG